>JBATOB010000189.1:0-23613 GCA_049290655.1 Chromatiaceae bacterium
GCTAGGGCCTATGCTGAAGGCCTACCTATGACCTTAACCGGACACCGTTGCCAGCCGTCTACACACCAGGCGCATCCAAATACGTCATAAAACGACATTTTGACCGGTTTCTTCACTAGAATCAGCAACCTGATTTTTTGCAATCTTTAACAGAAACCGCGAAATAGTTGATGCAGGTCAATCTGGGTATCATGTCCCGCACCCCCCGAGGTCCCCGCTACTTGTAGTGCCGCCTCCTGATACTTGTAGCGCAGACACCTATAGCCTATTGAATATCAACAGTAATTCCAAAACACATCTGCTACTTGTAGCGTCCCGGCCCGTGCCATGCCTACCATTAGGTATGAACATCCAGTCCCTACCAGACAGAGTAAGTAGACGGTGAACGAGCCGTGAATATGAATGGGTTTAGAATTACAGGAGAATCACGAAGTAATGACTGTGCACATGTCGTCAACCCCGGGTCAGAGCATAACCGGCAGGTGGTGCTGATGCTGGCGGGCAAGAGCGGGCGATTAGTACCAAAGCGTTTGACACAAGATCAGTTTTTGCAACTTTGTATGGACTCCCCTCAGGTTGTAAGCTGAGCGGAGTGGGCGGACTGGTTCTGACTGCTGACTGGTATTCGGCCTGTCGATGCGTCGGTTGCTTCAACGCTGGCCCTGATGGCGATCCGCACCCGCGGTTCTCGGTGAGTTGGTGTAGATTCACTCCGATCCGCACCCGTCACCTCTCTGGATCCAGGGGCCTAAGTCCGGTGTTCCAGCTCTGCAAATAACCATGGTTTCTGGCCCAACCCGTCGGAGTTTGCCTAGGACTGGCTGCATCAGTCAGATAACGACGGGCCGTGAGGAAACGATTTGCATAGTTGCTGTCTTTCAGTGAGGAAATAACCACCTTTCCGTAGTTGGTGCTGGCCTGCTGGAATTTCTCGTCACCGATATACACGCCCACATGGGTGACGGTGCCGGTAAAATTCTTGCCGGTGTCGAAAAAAACCAAGTCCCCGTATTGGAGGGCATCACGCGGCACTGCTACGCCGCCCTTGGCCTGATCGCTCGAGACACGGGGAATCTCCAAGTTCATGCGTCCGAAGGCGTAGTAGGTGAGTCCCGAACAGTCAAAAGCCTCGGGGCCCTCTTCGGCCCAGACATACTTTTTGCCGAGAATTTCTCCAAGGGATGTTCTGAGTGCCTGCCTGGATGGCTGTTGGTAGACAACTCTTGGCTTGTGGATGGTGTAGTCATATTTTGGAGTGCACCCCGCCGCCATAAGCACAAAGAACGGCAGTATCATCGTTCCGCGAACAAGACGGCCCATCCTGCTCTCCTTTTCGTGGATAAACTAAATTGGGCAGATCAAGCACCCATCTCTCGCCATGGCCCGAGGCTTTGAGCACGTACACCCCTACAAGCCGCAACGGGAAGCTAACGCGGCTCAACCGATTTCGGGACGCTAATTGGCGGCTTATCAGCGCCAACCGCCCGGTTACCGACATAGGGTAAGAGCCGATCCGTTTCACGCTTGACAACCTTGTAACATTCGCAAGACAGCGCTTCGCGTTGCGGTCTATCCAGTACCGTGATGTGGCCGCGGTGGTATTCAATCACCCCTTGCTTCTGTAGCCGGCCCGCGGCCTCCGTGACCCCTTCACGACGAACGCCCAGCATATTGGCGATCAGCTCCTGAGTCATGATCAGATGATCGCCCGAAAGACGATCCAGGGATAACAGGAGCCACCGGCACAACTGCTGATCGATGGAGTGGTGGCGGTTACAGACCGCTGTTTGGGCCATTTGGGTGATCAAGGCCTGGGTGTAGCGCAACATGAGCATGAGTAACTCGCCGTGGCGATTCACCTCATCCTTGAAGCGTTTCCCGGGGAGCCGGTAGGCGCGAAACCAGCGCTCTGCACAATGGTGCGACCGGTAGTGCTTTCGCCGCCCATGAAGAGGGCGAGGCCAACCAGGCCCTCGTTCCCTACCACGGCAATCTCGGCGGAGGCGCCACTTTCCATTACATAGAGCAGGGAGATGATGGCGTCGGTCGGAAAATAGACGTGGCGCATGGTAACGCCAGACTCGTACAGAACCCGGCCAAGGGGCATCTCCGCCAGTTCGAGAAAGGGGTAAACACGCTCTTGAACCTCCTTCGGCAAGGCCGCCAGGAGGTGGTTTTGTTGCGGCGAGTGCTGGGGCGTTTCTGACATCTCGGCCACCGGATGACCACGGGTGAGTTGACTTGAATTATAGTCTAGCCCCACACCGGCATTAGAATGACAGCGTACAGATCAGGGTTATTCCACGCTTGGCCTCTAGAAACCTCCTTGAGCCCTGCTATTTTTAGTGCCGCCTGCTGATGCTTTTAGTGTAAATACACATAGCCTATTGAAAAATAATATGAATTCCGAAAGCCCCCTGCTACTTGTAGAGGCCCAGTGCGCTCGGCACCGAGAGCACCCATGGCCGCACCGGCAGGGGCTTCATAGATGAAAGAATTCGGTTAGGGACAGAAATCCCCCCCGGCTTTAATCACCACCAAGCATTCATCCCAGTTCAGACCCGTGTGGAGTTCCAACCAAGAACCCGTATGGCACTGATAAGCAAGATTAAAGTGCTCTGGAGCGGTATACTCTAATCGCGCAACCTTTGTTTCAGAGGTGGGCGCAAGGGCGTTGGGGCTGGTATGAGGATAGGTGGCGCAAAAGTAACAATATCGGCCATGCCATTTCGTATAGATTCGAGTGAGATAGGTATATCGTGGCTGATTTTCCGAGGGAGGATCTTGGATATATTTCGGGTTAAGTTCCGAGGTAACGAAATGATGGGCCTTGAGTTCTATTGCGGCCTTGAGGCTTAACGGCGGATTGAGGGCGGATGTTTGTGGCCTCTTCATGATCCAGGCTGGTGGTTTGTTAGCCATTATCTTTGATACTGAAGTTTCTGGATTCTGACGCGGCCAAGTGGCAGTAGCACTCGCGGAGAACGAGATTTCGGCAGGGTTTGCCTGAATCTGGGCAAACCCCATCGAAATATCCCCTACCCCTGCCGCCGCCCCCTCCAAAAGCCGGAAACTTCAGTTTGATATTGATGCTGTTCAAACGGCGGGTTGGCCAACCTAATCTACCCTGCCTACAGCGATATATCAACCCCGATATCCAGCTTTGAACCCGTCCACATCCGCACGTTTTCAGGCATGGCTTTTGCCCTGCGCGCACCCCAACCGAACATGATCCGCATTGAGGATATCAGCCACTCGCTGTCGCTGGTAAATCGCGGAGAACCCCTGTTCTAAGGGTCCTATTCCGAAGTGGCTGAAACAGAAGATGCTGGAACAGGGTCTCGGTCCGAAGAGTAAGGCCGACAGGAACGCCGACAACGAGCAGCACCTACAGCGGATGTCGGGCTTAGCACGGGGCAGGGGGAAGAGAGGCGGCCAATCACGCTGCGCCAAGAGCCCAGCGCAATGGACATTAAACCGAGAGCCTATAGAGCCTTGCCTGGTATTCGGCGCCATCTCGCAAGACAGGAGTGAGCTTCCCGGCCCTCAACGAGGACAGCTAGACGCGAGGCAGGGGGCGGGAATGTCGACAGGCAGACAGCTAGCCCGGGTGAGGTGGGCCAGCGAATCGATACGGAGAGGTGGCGTCGGAGAAAGGTACTTGCTACCGCTAAGATGCTTACAACCCTCCCCCGACGCCGAAAGGGACCAAGGGCGAAACGCACATCCCTGTGCGCGGGAATGTCCTGGCTCAGCCGCTACTTACTTGGTGGGAGCGGTAGGAGCGGCGGGCGCGACCGGGGGAGCGGGCGGAGCACCGTAGGGAGCGCCGTAGGGAGCACCATAAGGAGCATAGCCATAGGGGGCGCCGTAGCCGTAGGGGCCGTAACCATTGGAGTAGCTGTCGTAGTAGCGGTTGTTGCCACGACCATAGCCGCGTCCGCCACCGGACATGTTCATGCTGAAGTCGCCAGACCCATCGCCGAACATGTCGTTCATCCAGTTGTTGTTGTTGTTGCCCCAACCGTTGTTACCCCAAGGACCACCCCAGGCCGAAGCGGTGGCGGAAACACCCAGCAGGGCAGCGATCGCGACAGCAGTAGCAAGCTTTTTCATGTGATTTTCTCTTTAGTTAGTTCTGTTGGCAGCGAGGGCGGCGTCTTAGTGATGCGGTGCGCCGTCCATGGGGAGATAGAATATTAGAATATTCTGATGTTGTCAATCGCTATTTTGCCCGGCCTTGGCTCGTGGTCCTGGGTGGTCAGTAGCGCAGCGTCTAGGGGCGTGGAGCCCCTACCAAGGCCCCGGTCAGTATCGGGTGAGGGCAAGGTAGGTCATGGTATCCCGACTCTGTTTCAGTGTCAGGACCCGCGAGATTGTATACTTTGGTTTTTAAACCTCCCGGGCGTTCCTCCTGCCAATCATGCAATGCCTGATCGGGCGAGATGTGTCCTAGCGCTCGCTGCGGAAGGTGATGATTATAAAGCCGTAAATAGCGGCTCAGGGTCTTTTCGAGGATGGCGGCGGAATCGAAGCGGTCGATCACCAGTCCCTCCTACACCCCTACCAAGACGTCCTCCATTTACATCCCAGGTCCAGGCCGATTCCCTGGCCACATAGTCTCTCGGGGCCGCCGCGAGCCACCCAGCAACCCGGCACGAAAATCGTTAGGGTTCCACTACCCACCGCCACCACTATAATCCCTGGTTTACACCATCCCACCGCAGAGGAGATACCGCATGAACATTCTGAAGACGACCTTCCTGGGGGCACTGGCTTTGGCGGCCACCCTCGGACTGGCCCAGGCGGCACCCAAGATCGGATACCCGGCACCCGCTTTCAGTGCCGTGGACACTACCGGCAAGACCTGGAGCCTAGCCAAGTTGAAGGGTAAACGGGTGATCCTGGAGTGGATCAACGACCAGTGCCCCTATGTCGTTAAGCATTATGGTTCGGGCAACATGCAGGCCTTGCAAAAGGAGACGACCGGTGCCGGCTATATCTGGCTCTCGGTCATTTCCTCGGCCCCTGGGAAACAGGGGCATGTCAGCGCCGCCGAAGTGGACGCCCTGACCACAAGCCGTGGCGCGGCCCCGACCGCTGTCTTGATCGACAAAGGGGGCCTGGGCCGGGCTTATGAGGCTAAAACCACCCGGCACCTCTTCATCATTGACGAGGCTGGTACCTTGGTCTAGCGGGGTGGCATTGACGACAAGCCCACGACCGACCCGGCGGACATCACGGGCGCCAATAACTATGTGCGGCAGGCCATGGCCGAGCTCTCCGGTAAACCGATCGCCAACCCGGTGACCCGGCCTTATGGCTGTTCGGTAAAGTTCTGACCTCGACCTGGCCGTCTCCACCAGTACCTACCCGCGGTCGCTAGAACAACAATAGGGTAGCGACCGCGGGGGAATCCGCCCTGGCGGACACCAGACTAAGCATGGCGGCCGCTGCGACCAAGGGGGCGATTCCGAATAGGATTCTCCAGGCAAAAAAAAGCCCAGCAATCGCCGGGCTTAAAGCTCTTCTCAATGATTGAGAGAGACGAGGAGGACCTGTTTTCTCCGCGAGCGACGGACGCTGCCGCGGAAATCGCCAGGCCACGTCAGGGGCGGCCTTGGCGGAATAGGGGGACCTTCTTGTGGAAGGTCCGGAAGGCATCGCCGGTCATCGCATCGACGTCCAGCGGCGCCTATCAGGCTGATCCAGGGCCGGCAATAACTGGCCCTGGACCCAGCGCGGTCTCTTAATGCATGAAGAGGCCGCCGTTGACCGGGATATTGGCCCCGGTAATGTAGCCCGCCTCGTCCGACGCCAGGAAGGCGATGGCCGCGGCAATTTCCGCCGGTTGGGCCATGCGGCGCATCGGAATGCCGGAGATGATGCTCTCGCGGACATCGTCACGCATGGCGAGGGTCATGGCGGTCTCGACGTAACCGGGAGACACGGTATTGACCGTCACGTTCCGGGCGGCACCTTCCTGGGCCACGGCCATGGTGAAGCCATGCATGCCGGCCTTGGCCGCCGAATAGTTGGCTTGTCCGAACTGGCCGCGCTGTCCATTGACGGAGGAGATGTTGATGATGCGGCCAAAGCCGCGCTCCAGCATCCCCTCCCAAAGCTGGCGGGTCACGTTGAACACCGAGTTCAGGTTGACGTTGATTACCGCTTCCCACTGGGCCTGTTCCATGCGCTTGAAGGTCTTGTCGCGCGTGATGCCGGCACAGTTGACCAACACATCCACGGTGCCCATGCGCTCCAGGATTTCGCCAACCAGGCGCTGGCTATCCCCAAAGGAGGAAACATCTCCCACCGCCAGCGAAACATCCAGGCCCTCCGCCTGCCGTGCTACTAGCCAGGCATCCGCCTGCTCTTGCTCCGAGGGATGATAGTTGGCTACCACCCGATGGCCATCCTTCGCCAGACGCTGGCAAATAGAGGTACCGATACCGCCGATACCACCCGTTACCAGGGCCACACGTGTTGGTTGCGCCATAATAGGAAACTCCCGAATTAGGCCGCGTTGGCGGCGTTCTTTTTAATCTCGGCAGTCAGTTCGGACATGCCGGCCTGGGCCCATGCGCGGTACTCATCACGGACTTCGTTAGCCAGCGACATGTTGGTACGGACTTCTTCCATCATGCGCTCGCTGGCTTCCTTGGCCAATTCGACCTGGGCCTTTACGAACTCATTATACCCTTTGGCCTCGCTGGCGATCTTCATCTGGCGCACGCTTTGCTCCATCATGAGGTTCAGGGCCTCAAGCTGGCGGGCCGCCATCCTCTCCCAGATCTTCAGATTGAGATCGCCCAGGCTGTTCAGGCGCTCGGCGCCCTTGGTGCCCATCTCGTTCATAGCGGCCAGTTTGTCTTTAGCACTCATGAATGTTCTCCTAAGGTTTAAGTTTGTTTTGTGCAATGCAGCATTGCTGCGGTGCACAATAATAATCCTGGCAGCGGGTGTCAACTACTTTTTTTGTCCCTACTGCCCTGGGGGGCCACCTGAAGCCAGCCCTGGCCCCGGACACCCGGGAAGATGCCATTCAGGACTTCTTGTCCGTATCCGACCGCTTTTTGTAGCCGGAGGCACGGAGAAATTCATTCTGGAGGTCCGACCACATGTCAATGTTGCGCTGGGCCAGGCGGGTCATGGCGTCAAAGGGGTTCTCGCCCCAGGTCTCGCGTAACTGATTCTGCTGCTTGACGAAGAAGTCGAGGGATTTCTCCATGTAGCGCGATAGCATCCCCTGGAGGGTACCGCCATAGAACCGGATGATCTGGGCCAGCATGGGGGCGGTGAAGAGAGGTTCGCCGCCACTCTCCTCCTCCAGCATGATCTGGAGCAGGATGGTACGGGTGATGTCATCGTCGTTGTGGGTGTCCAATACCCGGAAACCAACGCCTTGCATGACCAGGGCCCGGACATCGGCCAGGGTGACATAGCGGCTAACCTCGGTGTCATAGAGACGACGATTGGGGTATTTCTTGATAATGCGTTCGCTGGGCATGGGGGACGGCTCCAAAGCGGATGCGGGGTGAGCGAAAGTCAACTCAGGTCTAGCCTCTCGGGGCCGGTACTCAGGAGAGACTACCGCCAGAGGCGGTGCTACCGGGAGTGACGATCACGATATTTTTACTCATCAAGAAGGTCCTCTCGTTAATATGGCAGCGGGAACAGGCCTTGCCTCCGATGCCATTTTCCCTATTCTAAGCCGCTTTTGTTGCAGCGCACAATTTTCCGTGATAGTTTTTCACCACACACCAAAAAGGAGAACCCCCCATGACTGACGACTGGCTGAGCCTTCAGCAAAAATACTGGGAACAGTGGACCGACCTGAGCCGCAAGGCGATGGGCGCCCAAGCTCCCCAAACCAACCCCTGGGAAGGCGCGATGGATCACTGGTGGAAGGCCTTTGCACCGGCCGCGCCAGACATGTCCCGCAACTTCATGGAACGGATGATGGAGCAGGGCAAGATGTTTTTCCGCATGGCGGAAAACTTCACCCGCCCCATGCCCCAGTTCGGCGGCGGCGCCACCGACGGTTGGTCTGCCATGACCAACGCCTTGAATGAAATGCAGAAATCGTTCTCTGGCGGCCAGGAGCAGGGTGACCAGGCCCTGCACAAGATGATGGCCTTCTGGGAACTGCCCTACGACAACTGGCAGCGCATGGCCTCCTCCCTGAGCCCCATACCTGGCGATCTGTTGCGCAACATGCCCCATGCCGCGGGCAGCGCCGTCGACAAGGCCCTTTCCGCCCCCGGTCTGGGGTATACCCGCGAGGAGCAGTCTCAGTATCAGGATTTGATTCGCCGCGGCATGGCCTATCAGAAGGCCCTGCAAGAGTACATGTCGATTTTCTCGGAGATGGGCGTCAATTCCGTCAACCGCATGCGCGAGGTCCTGGAGCAAATGCAGGCCTCGGGCAAGGTCATCGATTCAGCGCGCGGTCTCTATGACACCTGGGT
This sequence comes from Chromatiaceae bacterium, assembly GCA_049290655.1. GTDB lineage: Bacteria > Pseudomonadota > Gammaproteobacteria > Chromatiales > Chromatiaceae > M0108. The sequence continues at coordinate 8,472 of JBATOB010000189.1, forward strand.
CGGTTGCTGCGAGGACGTTTACGCCAAAGAGGTCAAGAGCCCTGACTATGCCCGCATCCACGGCCAGTTGGTCAACGCCCAGATGGCCCTGAAGCAACGCATGTCCATTATGGTTGACGAGACCCTGGGCGGTATGAACATGCCGACCCGGGTTGAACTGCGCACCCTCCAGGACCGCGTCCAGCAAAGCCGCCGCGAAAATAAGGCGCTGCGCAAGGAAATGCATGCCCTGCAAATGCGGGTCGCGACCCTGACCGGCGCGGGGTTAGTCGCGCCCACCGCGGTGCCCGCGGTGACGAACGCCACCGCGCCCGAGAAGCGGCCCGTGATCCGTAAAAAGCCCGTCCTGTCCACGCCAGCGGAATAGTGAGCCCCGGAGGAGACTGAAAAATGATGCTACCTATTGACATCCGTCCCGACAAACTCTCCGAGGAGATGCTCGACTTCAGCCGCAAGCTGGGTAAGGGCATGGAGAACCTGCTGAACGCCGACAAGATCGACACCGGCGTCAGCCCCCGCGACCCCGTGTACCGGGAAGATAAACTGGTGCTCTATCGCTATCGCGCCCACGAGGGCGTCAAGCGCAATCCCGTGCCCCTGCTGATTGTCTATGCCCTAGTCAATCGGCCCTACATGGCGGACATTCAAGAAGACAGGTCCACTATCAAGGGCCTGCTGGCCACGGGCCAGGACGTCTATCTTATCGATTGGGGCTACCCGGATCATGCCGACCGCGCCCTGACTATTGATGACTATCTCAACAACTACCTCGACAACTGCGTTGATTTCATCCGCGAGAGCCACGGCCTGGACGCCATCAACATCCTCGGCATCTGCCAGGGTGGGGCCTTCAGCCTGTGCTACAGCTCCATGCACCCGGAGAAGGTACGCAACCTGGTCACCATGGTCACCCCGGTGGACTTCCAGACGCCGGACAACCTGCTGTCGGCCTGGGTCCAGGACATCGACGTTGACCTGGCCGTTGACACCATGGGCAATCTCCCCGGCGAGATCCTCAACTGGTCCTTCCTGTCGTTGAAGCCCTTCAGCCTTACCGGCCAGAAGTATGTCAACATGGTCGATGTCCTGGACGACCCGGAGAAGATCAAGAACTTCCTGCGCATGGAAAAATGGATCTTTGACAGCCCGGACCAGGCTGGCGAAACCTTCCGCCAGTTCGCCAAGGACTTTTTCCAGCAGAACAAGCTGATCAATGGCGGCCTGCGGATCGGCGACCATGAGGTAGCCCTGGCCAATATCTCCTGCCCCGTCTTGAACATCTATGCGCTGCAGGACCACCTGGTGCCACCCGACGCCTCCCGTGCCCTCGCCGGCCGTACCAGTAGCAAGGACTACACGGAACTGGCCTTCCCCGGCGGCCACATCGGCATCTACGTCAGCGGCAAGGCCCAGAAAGAAGTCACGCCCGCCATCGGCGGTTGGTTGAACGAGCGTTCCTGAACCCAGCCTGGTCCAGATCCCCATCTGGATCGGATGGCCTAGGCAAGGCCCCGGCCTCCATCGTCAAGGTGGAGACCGGGGCTTCTGCTTTTTGGGGGATAAGGGATTGTGGACGGGTCTAATCCCTGAACCCTCGACTCCGTACCGGCTTTGGCTTTGGCGGCCGAGGCCGCCTCTACCGCGGTGGGGTGGCTTCCGCCGCCCGAGCCGGGGCCCCGTGACGGGTTGCGGGTGATCCGAGCTAGAGGACGGCCCCCAGGGCAGCGAGGAAGGCAGCGTTTTCCCCGGGGGTCCCCACGGTGACGCGCAGGCAGTCGGCGAGCAAGGGGTGGGCGCCATTGAGGTTCTTGATCAGGATACCCCGGGCCTTGAGCGCCTGAAACAAGCCGTCGGCACGGCCAGGGATCACCCGCGCCAGAATAAAGTTGGCCTGGCTGGGATAGGGGTGTACGCCCGGCAAGGCGGCCAGGGCGTCGAAGAGGCTCTGGCGCTCCTGGCGGATGAGCTGGGTCTGTTCGTCGAAGCGGGCCTTGTGGCCGAGGACGAAGGCGGCGCTGACCTGGGTGAGGACATTGATGTTGTAGGGTAGCCGGGTCTTGTCGATCTGATCCAGCCAGGCGGGGGGGCCCGCCAGCAGGCCGAGCCGCAGCCCCGCCAGGCCCATCTTGGAGACGGTACGCATCACCAGAAGATTGGGCCAGTCCCCCAGGCGAGCCATGAAGCTGGCATCGGTGAAGGGGGCATAGGCCTCGTCCACCACCACCAGGCCCGGCGCGGCGGCGACGATCTCGGCCAGGGCATCGGCGTCGAAGAGGTTGCCCGTGGGGTTGTTGGGGTAGGCCAGAAAGGTCAGGACTGGCCGCTCTCGGACCAGGGCCGCCAGCACGGCCTCCTTGTCCAGCGCAAAGTCCCCCGCCCGCAGGGGCACGCCCACATACTCCATCCCCGCGAAGCGGGCGATCAGACGGAACATGACAAAACCCGGATCCACCGACAGCACCTTGAGGCCGGGCTGGGCCAGGGTCAGGCACAGCATCTGGATGATCTCGTCCGAGCCGTTGCCGAGGAGGATCGCCATGTCCGCCGGTATCTTCAAGGCCGAGCGCAGGGCCTCCCGCAACCGGGTGCCCTGGGGGTCCGGATAGCGGTTGACGTCCACGACCGCCAGTTGCTCCAGCCATTCACGGCGCAAGCCCTCCGGCAGGCCATAGGGGTTCTCCATGGCATCCAGCTTGATGAGCCCCGCGGCATCGGGGACATGATAGGCCGTCAACGCCAGGATCTCGGGGCGGACCAGACGCTCGATCAGGTGCTGCATCGGTTTGCTCCCCGGCCCTAGGAGCGGGGGCCCTGCCCACGATACTCCGCCGACCGGGCATGGGCGGTCAGTCCCTCGCCCCGGGCCAGCACCGAGGCGGTATGCGCCAGGGTAGCGGCGCCGGTGGCGGAGGCCATGATGAGGCTGGAACGTTTCTGGAAGTCATAGACCCCCAGGGGCGAGGAGAAGCGGGCGGTGCGGGAGGTGGGGAGGACATGGTTGGGCCCGGCGCAGTAGTCCCCCAAGGCCTCGGCGGTGTGGCGGCCCATGAAGATGGCGCCGGCGTGACGGATACGGCTGATCAGGATCTCGGGATCGGCGACGGAAAGCTCCAGGTGCTCGGGGGCGATCTGGTTGGCGACGGCCACGGCCTCGTCCAGGTTCCGCGCCAGGATGAGGGCACCCCGGGCGCGCAGGGCGGCGGCGATGATATCGCGCCGTTCCATGTTCGGTAGAAGTTGGTCGATGGCCGCCGCCACCTGATCGAGAAAGCGCGGATCCCAGGCGATGAGGATCGACTGGGCATCCTCGTCGTGCTCGGCCTGGGAGAAGAGGTCCATGGCGATCCACTCCGGGGCCGTGCCGCCATCGCAAAGGATGAGGATCTCCGAGGGTCCGGCCACCATGTCGATGCCGACCTGACCGAAGACGGCCCGCTTGGCGGTGGCGACATAGATGTTGCCCGGGCCCACGATCTTGTCCACCGCCGGCACGGACTCGGTGCCATAGGCCAGGGCGGCCACCGCCTGGGCGCCGCCGATGGCGAAGACGCGATCCACCCCAGCGACGTGGGCCGCCGCCAGGACCAGCTCGTTGAGCTCCCCCGCGGGGGTGGGGACCACCATGATAAGTTCCGGCACCCCGGCCACCTTGGCGGGGATGGCATTCATCAACACCGAGGAAGGATAGGCCGCCTTGCCCCCCGGGACATAGAGCCCGACCCGGTCCAGGGACGTGACCTTCTGACCGAGGAGGGTGCCATCATCCTCGACATAACTCCAGCCAGTCATGGCCTGGCAGTCGGCATAGGCGCGAATACGCTCGGCGGCCAGCCGGAGGGCGACCTGCTGGTCAGCCTGGATGGCGTGCCAGGCCTGTTCCAGGCGCGGCCGGGGGATCTCCAGATCCGCCCCGGTCGCGGGCTCCCAGCGGTCGAAACGGCGGGTGTATTCCAGCAGGGCCGCGTCGCCACGCTCGCGCAGGTCCTGGATGATGGCATCCACGGTCCCACGGACCTGGGCATCGGAGACGGACTCCCAGGCGAGCAGGGCTTGGAGCCGGTCGGAAAAATCCTCTTCGGCAGTGGAGAGTCGGCGAATATCGGCCATGTTCCTAACCTCTAAGCATGTTGGATAGCCTGGCCCCGGGCCACGGCCTCGCGCAAGGCGCCTAGCAGGGCCATGACGGTGGCGTGTTTCATCTTCCAGGCGGCCTTGTTGACCACGAGGCGGGAGCTGATGGGGGCAATATGCTCCAGGGGGACTAGGCCGTTGGCCTTGAGGGTATTACCACTCTCGACCAGATCGACGATCAGGTCCGCCAGCCCCACCAGGGGGGCCAACTCCATGGAGCCATACAGCTTGATGACCTCCACCTGCTGACCCTTGGCGGCGAAGTGGCGTTCGGCGCACTTGACGTATTTGGTGGCGATACGCAGGCGTCCGCGACCAGAGGTTAGCGCCGCCTCGGGAATCCCCGCCACCATCATGCGGCAGCGGGCGATACGCAGATCCAGGGGTTCGTAGAGACCCTCGCCCCCATGCTCCAGCAGCACGTCCTTGCCGGCCACCCCCACGTCGGCGGCGCCATACTGGACATAAGTTGGGACATCGCTGGCGCGGATGATGACCAGCTTCACCAGGGCCTGATTGGTGTCCAGAATCAGCTTGCGGCTGGTCTCGGGGTCATCCAGGGGCCGGATGCCGGCGTGGGCCAAGAGGGGCAGGGACTCCTTGAAGATCCGGCCCTTGGAGAGGGCGATGGTGAGGGGGGCGTCGAAGGCCATGTCAGGGCTCCGCGATCAATGGACGCGCCGGATGGTCGCGCCCAGAGCCGACAGCTTCTCCTCGATATTGTCATAGCCGCGGTCGAGGTGGTAGATGCGGTCAATGAGGGTCTCGCCCTCGGCCACGAGCCCGGCCAGGACCAGGCCAGCGGAGGCACGCAGGTCGGTGGCCATGACGGGGGCACCGGTCAGGCGCGGGACCCCGCGGCAGATGGCGATATGGCCCTCCAGGGCGATGTCAGCCCCCATGCGCTGCAGCTCGGGGATGTGCATGAAGCGATTCTCAAAGACATTCTCGGTGATGGTGGCAACGCCCTCGGCAATGCTGTTCAGGGCGCAGAACTGGGCCTGCATATCGGTGGGAAAGGCCGGGTGGGGGGCCGTGTGGATATTGACGGCGCGCGGGCGGCGCCCCCGCATGTCGAGGCTGATCCAGTCCGGCCCCGTCTCGATCTCGGCCCCGGCCTCGCGCAGCTTGCCGATGACGGCGTCGAGCAGGTCCGGACGCATGTCCCGTAACATTACCCGGCCACCGGTCATGGCCGCCGCCACCAGGAAGGTGCCAGCCTCGATGCGATCCGGCAGGATGCAATGACTGGCGCCCACCAGCCGGTCCACGCCTTGGATGTGGATGTGGTCGGTACCGGCGCCCTCGATGCGCGCCCCCATGCCGATCAGGAAATCCGCCAGGTCCTCGACCTCGGGCTCCCGGGCGGCGTTCTCGATCAGGGTCTCGCCCTGGGCAAGAGCCGCCGCCATCATGAGGTTTTCGGTGCCGGTGACCGTGACCAGCTCCAGGATCAGGTGGGCACCGCGCAGCCGCTTGGCCCGGGCCCGGATATAGCCCTGCTCGACACTGATGTCGGCGCCCATGGCCCGCAGGCCATCGATGTGCAGATTGACCGGCCGGGCGCCAATGGCACAGCCTCCCGGCAGGGAGACCTCGGCCTGGCCGAAGCGGGCCAGCAGGGGCCCCAGCACCAGGATAGAGGCGCGCATGGTCCGCACCAGCGCGTAAGGGGCGGAGAACTGCTTGACCTGGTTGGCGTCGGACTGGATGGCCATGCGCTCGCCCAGGGTGAAGACCACCCCCATGCGGCCCAGCAATTCCAGGGTCGTGGTGATATCGCGCAGGTGGGGCACATTGGAAAGGTGCACCTGGCCCTCGGCCAGCAGGGTACCGGCCAGGATAGGCAGGGCGGCATTCTTGGCCCCGGCGATGCGAACCTCGCCGTCGAGCCGCTCGCCGCCCCGAATAAGCAGTTTATCCATCAAAAATAGCGATCACGAAAAAGGTTAGGGGAAATGGCCCAGAGTGCCGACGGTTGCCGCGGGGATAGCGGCGGGACCTGGGTAAGACCTGGTCCGCGAGCGGCGCCTTGCGGACCGGCCGCCAGGCCCCAGGATGTAGCAGCCGCCCGGTTTCAGAGATCCGCCAGCGGCAAGAGGGGGCCGAGATTGGCGAGATCCGCCAGGTTGGCCAGGGACTCGGGGAGATTATACAGGCGCAGGGGTCGGCCGCGACGGCCCGCGAGGTCGATCCATTCCAGCAGCAGGGCGAGCCCGGCGCTGTTGGCCTCGCGCACCTCCACCAAGTTCAGGTCCAGGGGGCCCTCCCCCTCCAGCATCCTTTTCCCGTCCGGCAGCAAGTTAGGGACGGTCTGGAAATCCAGAACGCCCACTAAGGCGTAGCGGGAAACGCCCTCGGACAGGCCTTGAAACTGGAGCCGGGCCTGACTCACACCTCGCCCTTCTTGTTCATCTGGCCGAGGCGGCGGATGAGGGCATCGATACCATCGCGGCGGATCTCGGTGTTGAAGCTGCTACGATAATTGGCAATGAGGCTGACATTGTCTATGACCAGGTCATAGACCAGCCATTCGCCATTCTTTTCGTACATACGGTAATCGACGGGGACCATGGGACCGCCTCGCTCACGCACCTCCGTGGGCACCGTGACCGTCGCCTCGCGCTGCCCCGGCTTGACGGGCAGGTAGCGGATATCCTGACCCGAATAATTCAGTAAGGCCTTGGCATAAGTGCGAATGAGCACCTCGCGGAAGCCGTTGGCCAGGGCTTTGCGCTGCTCGGGGCTGGCATCACGCCAATGCTGGCCGACGGCCGACTGGGTGATCTTCTCGAAATCGAAATGGGGGACGACGATCTGGTCAACCAAACCGAAGATCAGGCTGGGGTCTCGCTCCACATCCGCCCGGCGCTTTTCCAGGGTTGAGAGCATCCGCTGGCTCACGTCCTGGACCAGCTTGGTCGCCGCGTCGGGCTGGGACGCCCAAGCACCCTCGGCCAGCAATCCCAGCCCCAGGAGGAGCGTCACCGCTAACAATACAAATCGTCTCATAACCTTAACCTTCTTCTGCCTTCTTAAAGAGAAATTGCCCGATCATCTGTTCCAGGACCAGGGCTGATTGGGTTTGCGTCAGGCTGCCGCCATCGGCGAGATGATCCTCGCTCCCCCCGGGGGCGAGCCCGATATATTGTTCGCCGAGCAGGCCGGACGTGAAGATGCTGGCAATGGTGTCGTCCGGGATAGTGTCGTAGCGCGGCTCGATGCGCAGGGTTACCACCGCCTCGTACCTGTCCTTGTCGAAGTCGATGGCCTCCACCCGCCCGACCCGCACCCCGGCCATGGCCACGGGGGCGCGGACCTTGAGGCTGCCGACATTCTCGAAGCGGGCGCTGAGGCGGTAGCCCTCACCACCGACGTCCGCACTCAGATTGCTCACCTTCATGGCCAAAAAGAAGAGGGCGATGAAGCCGGCCGCCATAAAGGCACCTACCAGAATCTCGATCACGCGCAAACGGGACAAGGCTCAATCTCCAAACATCAGGGCGGTCAGAACGAAATCCAGACAGAGCACGGCCAAGGCGGAATGCACCACGGTGCGGGTGGTCGCCCGGCTCACGCCCTCGGACGTAGGGGTGGCGTCGTGGCCCTCGAAGAGGGCGATCCAGGTCACCACCCAACCGAAGACCAGGCTCTTGATGACACCGTTGACGATGTCCTCGCGCCAGTCGATCTTACTCTGCATCTGGCTCCAAAAGGCGCCATCGTCCACGCCCAGCAAGCCCACACCCACGAAATAGCCGCCGATAACGCCGACGGCGCTGAACATCGCCGCCAACATAGGCATGGCAATGAGGCCGCCAAAAAAGCGCGGGGTCAGGATGCGTTTGATGGGATCGACCGCCATCATTTCCAAGCCGGACAACTGTTCGGTAGCCTTCATGAGGCCGATCTCGGCGGTCAGGGCCGAGCCGGCGCGACCCGCGACCAGGAGGGCCGTGACCACGGGCCCCAATTCCCTTACCAGTGAAGCCGCAACCATGACCCCCAGGCTTTCGGAGGCCCCGAACTGGGATAGGACATAGTGACCCTGCAGGCTCAGCACCATGCCCACGAAGAGCCCCGAGACCACGATGATCAACACCGAGAGGACGCCGACATTGTGAATCTGGGCCAACAGCAGGCGCGGCCGCGCCAGCAGACTGGGCAGCCCGCTCAGGATAGCCAGGAAGAGCAGATGGCCACGCCCCAAGCGGGCCAGGGTGTGCAGACCCAGGTGGCCGAGATGGGCAAGGGAATCCAGCATAATGCTAGCCGACCCCCAACAAGTCCGTCGCCAAGGTGGGTGCCGGGTAATGGAAATGGACAGGGCCGTCCGGCAGCCCCTCCATGAATTGGGTCACCCACTCGGAGGACGAGGCCCGAATCTCCGCGGGCGTCCCCCGCGCCATCACCTTGCCCCCGGCGATGACATAGAGGTAGTCGGCAATGCTGGTGGTATCCGCCACGTCATGAGAGACAATAATGCTGGTCAGACGGCTGGCATCGTTGAGCTGCCGGATCAATTTGACCAGCACCCCCATGGAGATGGGATCCTGTCCCGTAAAGGGCTCGTCGTACATAATCATCATGGGATCCAGGGCGATAGCCCGCGCCAGGGCCACGCGCCGGGCCATGCCGCCGGAAAGTTCGTTTGGCTTCAGGTCGCGGGCGCCGCGCAGACCCACGGCCTCCAGCTTGATCAGGACCAGCTTGCGGATCATGGATTCCGGTAACCGGGTATGCTCGCGCAGGGGGTAGGCGACGTTGCCGAAGACCGTGAGGTCCGTCAAGAGAGCCCCGCTCTGGAACAGCATCCCCATGCGGGTCCGCAGTCGGTAGAGATCGCCCTTGGACAAGGCTTGGACATCCTCGCCATCCACCTCGATCTTGCCGGCATCGGGGCGCAACTGGCCCCCGATGAGCTTGAGCAAGGTGGTCTTGCCCGTACCGCTCGGCCCCATGACCGCCGTTACCTTGCCCCGAGGTATGTCCAGATCCACGCCATCGAAGATGCGCCGCTCGCCACGGGAAAATACCAGGCCACGAATGCGCACGAGAATATCATCGCCAGGCTCTTCCAGCCGACGATCCAAGGATGACATGACGCCGGTCTCGCCGGATACGCGAGGGCTACTCAATCCCATATGCCCGATTCCCGCAACCAAAAGGCTGTACTAAGTGCTTAAATTGTCCCCTTCCCTCTAGCAAGCGTCAAGCCAAACCGACACCCGCGCCCACACCTTGTTCCTGATATTAGGGGGAACCTAGATCCGCATCGCCCTTGCGTGCCCGCGACGCCTCTGAAACAATCCTCGGTTCATGGTCACAGCCGAGCCTTCACCCTTGATCAATCCCGACCGCGCCGAAAAGATGCGCGCCCTGGGCCGGGCGGTTCTCGAGACCGAGGCCAGCGCCGTGCTGGCCTTGGTGGAGCGCCTCGACGAAGGCTTCGCGCGAGCCTGCCAATTCATGCTCGGCTGCCGGGGCCGCATCGTGGTCCTGGGCATGGGCAAGTCCGGGCACATCGCCGGCAAGATCGCCGCCACCCTAGCCAGCACCGGAAGCCCGGCCTTCTTCGTCCACCCGGGAGAGGCCAGCCATGGCGACCTGGGGATGATCACGCCCGACGACTTGGTCCTGGCCCTGTCCAACTCCGGGGAGACCGAGGAGATTCTTCTGATCCTGCCGCTGATCAAGCGCCTGGGTGTCCCCCTGATCAGCTTGACCGGGAACCCGCGCTCGACCCTGGCACAAGGCGCCGACGTCAACATCGACGTTAGCGTTACCGAGGAGGCCTGCCCCTTGGGCTTGGCCCCCACCGCCAGCACTACGGCGGCCCTGGCCATGGGGGACGCCCTGGCGGTGGCCTTGCTGGAGAGCCGGGGCTTTACCCGGGACGACTTCGCCCGCTCCCACCCGGCGGGCACCCTGGGGCGACGTCTGCTGCTGCATGTCGACGACATCATGCACCGGGACCAGGCCATCCCGCGCGTGCCCCTGGGCACCTTGCTTAAGGAGACCCTGATCGAGATGACGCGTAAGGGACTGGGCATGAGCGCCATCGTCGATGGGGGGGGACGTATCGCTGGCATCTATACGGACGGCGACCTGCGGCGGACCCTGGATGGGGCCCTCGACCTCCACGCCACCCTGGTCGATGCCGTCATGACCCGCCAGCCCGTCACGGTGACGACCGGCATCCTTGCCGCCGAGGCCCTGCGCGTCATGGAGGAGCGCAAGATCAACGCCCTGCTGGTGGTGGATGAGGCGGGACAACTGGCCGGGGCCTTGAACATGCACGACCTGCTGCGAGCGGGCGTGGTCTAGCAATTTCCAGCGGGAGACTCACGACCATGCGAGATATCCTTGAGCGCGCCAGCCGGGTCAAACTCGCCATTTTCGACGTGGATGGGGTACTCACCGACGGCAGCCTCTTCATCGGCGACGATGGTCAGGAGTACAAGGCCTTCAACTCCCGTGACGGTCACGGCATGGTCATGCTGCGTCAAACTGGAGTCACCCTGGCCATCATCACCGGCCGATCCTCGGAGGTGGTGCGTATCCGCATGGCGAGCCTGGGCATCAACCACCTCTATCAAGGCATCCAGGACAAGCTGAACGCTTACGAGGAACTGAAACACAGCCTGGGCCTGGCCGACGAGGCCATCGCCTATGTGGGTGATGACGTGGTGGACCTACCCGTCCTGCGCCGCGCCGGCCTGGCGGTCGCCGTCGCCGACGCCCATCCCCTGGTCCAGCGCCATGCCCACTGGCAGACCCGCTCCCCCGGCGGCCGGGGCGCGGCCCGGGACCTCTGCGAACTCATCATGGAGGCCCAGGGCACCCTGGAGGCCATGATGGCGCGCTACCTGTGAGGCCCCGCCTCGACACAGCCATCATGGGCATTACCCGTCAGCGCCTGCTGCTACTCCTTCTCGCCCTGCTTGCCGCCACCGCCTGGTGGCTGGGAAGGATGCGTGACGCATCCCATCATACGGAGGACGGGAGCCAAGGCCAGCCGGATCACACCATTGAAGGGCTGAGAGCCACCACGCTGGACGAAAGGGGCAGGCCACACCGGCGCCTGGTCGCTCGCGAGGCGCGGCATTACCCGAATGACGCGGGTAGCGAACTAGACGAGCCACGCCTGACCCTGTTCCCGGAGACCGGACCGCCCTGGCTGCTCAAGTCCGAGCGCGGCTGGGTTTCCGAGAAGGCCGAGGAGGTGCGACTCCACGGCAGGGTTTATCTGGACCGCGAGGCCGGCCAGGACAATCCGCCCCTGCAGGTCGAAACCCGGGAAGTATTCGTCTGGCCCAACGAGGAATATGGCCGCACCGACCAACCCCTGCGCGCCGTCAGCGGCTCGGACTGGCTGAACAGCCCGCGCGGCGGCGAGGCCTGGTTCGGCGAGACCCTGCGCGCTCGCCTCTTCGGCCGGGTGAGCCTGGAATACAGCCCCAAGGCCGCGCAAGACCCGCATCCCGACCCGGACCCGGACCCGACTAATCAAGTGACCAAGGAGACTCCATGATCAAGGGACTTTGTGCCCGAGCCCTCCAACCCGCGCGCGGATGGCCAGTGCTTCCCTCGCCAGGGCTCGTCCTGGGTACCTTGCTGTTGTCATCGGCCCCAGCCTGGGCACTGGAAACCGACCAACAGCAGCCCCTGTACCTGGAGGCCGACAACGCCGAGATGGACGAGGCCAAGCGCCTGAGCCTCTATTCGGGCAGCGTTATCGTCCGGCAGGGCAGCCTGGAGATCCGCGCCGATCAGGTCACCATTCACCATGCCGAGGACAAACGCCCGCAATTGGTAATTGCCATCGGCAAACCCGCGTCCTATAAACAGGCGGTCGAGGGCGAGGAAAAGCCGGTCCAGGCCGAGGCCCTGCGCATGGAATACCAGGCCGACAAGGACGAAATCACCCTCATCGACCAAGCCGTCGTCTTTCAGGGCACGGACACCTTCCGCAGCGACCGCATCCTGTACGATCGCATCAACGCCAGGGTCAAGGCCGGCGCCAGCGCCAACGGCAAGGAGCGGGTAAAAATTCATATCACCCCGCCCCCCAAAAAATGAGTACCCTGCGCGCCCGCGACCTCATCAAGAACTATCGCCACCGTCATGTGGTGAGGGGTGTCAGCGTCGACGTGGATGCCGGCGAGGTGGTCGGACTCCTGGGGCCCAACGGCGCCGGCAAGACCACCTGTTTTTACATGATTGTCGGCCTAGTTACCGCCGATCAAGGCGAAATCTGGCTGGAAGACCAGGATATCAGTGGCAAACCCATGCATGTGCGGGCGCGACGGGGACTGAGCTATCTGGCCCAGGAGGCCTCGGTCTTCCGCAAGCTCAGCGCCCAGGACAATCTCCTGGCCGTACTGGAAACGCGCAAGGACCTGGATCGCAATCACCGCCTTGGCCGTTGCCTTGACCTGCTGGAGGAACTGGGTATCGCCCATGTCGCCGATTCCCTGGCCATGAGCCTCTCCGGCGGCGAACGGCGGCGCCTGGAGATTGCCCGGGCCCTCGCGGTGGAGCCCAGGGTCATGCTGCTGGATGAACCCTTCGCCGGCGTCGATCCCATTGCCGTGGGCGACATTAAGAAGATTGTCGCCCACCTGCGCGACCGCGGCATCGGCGTCCTCATCACCGACCACAATGTCCGCGAGACCCTCGACATCTGCGACCGTGCCTACATCATCAACGAGGGTCAGGTCATTGCGGAGGGTGCTCCCCAAGCCCTGCTGGACGATGCCCAAGTCCGGTCCGTCTATCTGGGCGAGCATTTCCGGCTGTGATCAGCCTCATGTCAGTCATTACCGCCAAACATCGGCATGCGGGGCTTAACGCCTCGACAAGCCCCGAAGAGATCATTGGCGGTAGGCACTCAAGTGCCGGCTTAGTCGCCCGCCCACTTTTCAGCTACACTTTACCCTGTACTTTTGCTATTCAAATCTCATACCAGGTCTAAATTTTAATTTCTCATGAAGCAATCGATCCAGCTTCGACTCGGTCAGCACCTGACCATGACGCCGCAGTTGCAGCAAGCCATCCGCCTGCTGCAACTGTCGAGCCTGGAACTCCGCGATGAGATCCAGGACGCGCTGGACTCGAACCTCATGCTGGAAAACGCCGAGGAGGCCGAGCGCCTGGCCGAGGACGCCAGCGAGCGCCCCACCCAAGACCCCGGCCAGGAGGGGGCCCAGGTCGACCAGGAACAGACGGTCAGCGAAGCCCGGCTGGATCGGGAATTCACCCCGGATGACAGCGCCATTCCCAACGAGTTGCCCGTTGACAGCGAGTGGACCGACCACTTCGACGGCCATGCCCCCGGTGGCGGCGGCGAGGATGGCGACTTCGACATCTTCGCCCAACAGAGCCGCTCCGAGACCCTCCAGGACTTCCTGCATTGGCAACTCAACCTGATCCGTCTCGATGACACCGAATTGGCCATCGCCACCACCATCGTCGATGCCATCGACCCCGACGGCTACCTCGGCCAAAGCTGCGAGGAGTTGCTGGAGGTCCTGGGAGACGACAAGCTGACCTTGGCGGAGATCGAGACGGTCCTGCATCGCATCCAGGCCCTGGACCCGCCGGGCGTTGGCGCTCGCGACCTGGCCGAATGCCTGCTGATCCAGTTGCGCCAGCGCCCGGCCCCCTCCCCCGCCGCCCGCGACGCCATGGCCATCTGCGAACACTGTTTCATCGCCCTGTCGCGCAACGACCTGGACCGTATCCAGCGTCAGCTCGGTTTGACACCCGAGGCCGTCGCCGCCGCCATCGTCGAGATCCGCGCCCTGCAGCCCCGCCCTGGCAACCTGATCGCCGAGAGCAAGCCCGATTACGTGATACCCGACGTCTTTGTGCGTAAAAAGGATGGGGGCTGGGTGGTGGATCTGAACCCCGAGAGCACGCCCCGGCTGCGCATCAACGCCGATTACGCTAAGCTAATCCGCCGGGCCGATCAGAGCGATACCAATACCTTTTTGCGCAACCATCTCCAGGATGCGCGCTGGTTCATCAAGAGCCTGCTCAGCCGCAACGATACCGTGCTGAGGGTGGCGACCAAGATCGTGGAAATGCAACGGGAATTCCTCGAACAGGGCGAGGAGGCCATGAAGTCCATGGTGCTGCGCGACGTGGCGGAGGCCTTGGAACTGCACGAATCCACCGTCTCCCGGGTTACCACCCAAAAATACATGCATACCCCGCGCGGGACCTACGAATTCAAGTATTTCTTCTCCAGCCACGTCAATACCGCCGAGGGCGGGGAATGTTCCTCCGTCGCCATCCGCGCCCATATTCGCAAGCTCGTAGCCACCGAACCGCCATCCAGGCCTCTGAGTGATCAAAGAATTGCCGCTATTCTTGGTGACCAAGGCATCAACGTGGCGCGCCGCACGGTCGCGAAATACCGCGAGAACCTGGGCATCGCAGCCTCGAACGAGCGCCGCCGGCTAGGATGAGTACTTGCTATCGTCATGCCGCTGGTCTGGCCAGTGGCGCGGCGGCCCCGGGAAAGGGCCGCCATTCGCCACCCATAAGGGGTGGCAAGGGCGAGGGATCGCAGGCGTTGGCCGGCCCAGGATGCGGGTCTTTGGCCATTCCTTCGGACACCCAGGAGTCACGCTATGCAAATAAACTTGACGGGTCATCATGTCGAGATCACCGAGGCCATGCGCAACTATGTCGAGAGCCGCTTTGAGCGACTTTCGCGGCATTTCGACCATGTACTGGATGCCCACGTCGTCCTCGCCGTCGAAAAGCTGCGGCGCAGCGCCGAGGCCACCATCCAGATCAATGGCGGCAATATCCATGCCGAGGCCACCGAGGAGGACATGTACGCGGCCATCGATGCCTTGAGCGACAAGCTTGATCGCCAGATCCTCAAGCATAAGGAGAAAAAGAGTGAGCACCGCGCGCCCGTCCCCAAGGTCACGGAAAGCGAGTAAGGGACGCGAGGCCGTGCCATAATCCGCGCCGGCGCCGCCCCACCCTGGGT
>JBATOB010000190.1:0-5351 GCA_049290655.1 Chromatiaceae bacterium
ACCGCGCCGGCGCTAGCCACGGCAGCAACCCCTGGAAGTGGAAGAGGTTGGTATCCACGGATTGCCAGCCTGACCTAGCATTTGGCCTGATTGGCCTTCTCGTCCAGGTAGAGCCAGGTGTCGATGACGGTGTCGGGGTTGAGGGAGATGCTGGAGATGCCCTGATTGAGCAGCCAGTCGGCGAGGTCGGGGTGGTCGGAGGGACCCTGGCCGCAGATGCCGACGTACTTGCCGTGCTTGCGGCAGGCCTCGATGGCCATGGACAGCATCTTGAGGACGGCGGGGTCGCGCTCATCGAAGTGCTCGGCCACCAGGGCGGAATCCCGGTCCAGGCCCAGGGTGAGCTGGGTCATGTCGTTGGAACCGATGGAGAAGCCGTCGAAGTACTCCAGAAACTCCTCGGCCAGCACGGCGTTGGAGGGGATCTCGCACATCATGATGAGACGCAGGCCGTCCTTGCCGCGTTCCAGCCCCTGGGCCGCCAGGGCCTCGACCACGGCTTTGGCCTGCTTGAGGGTGCGCACGAAGGGGATCATGATCTCGATATTGGTCAGGCCCATATCGTTGCGCACGCGTTTGAGGGCCTCGCATTCCATCTCGAAGCAGTCCTTGAAGGACTCGGCCACATAGCGCCCGGCGCCGCGAAAGCCGATCATCGGGTTCTCTTCCTCCGGCTCGTAGCGGGTCCCCGCGATCAGATTGGCGTATTCGTTGGACTTAAAGTCTGACATGCGCACGATGACGGTATGGGGCGCGAAGGCGGCGCCCAGGGTGGCGATGCCCTCCGCCAGCTTGGTGACAAAGAACTCCCGCGGGCTGGGGTAGGCGGCGATGCGCGGGGCGATGCGGGCCTTGAGATCCGCCGGCAGTTGGTCGTACTCCAGCAGGGCCTTGGGATGGATGCCGATCATGTTGTTGATGATGAACTCCAGGCGCGCCAGGCCGACCCCCGCGTTGGGGGTGGCGGCGAAGGCAAAGGCCCGGTCCGGGTTGCCCACGTTCATCATGATCTTGACCGGAATGTCCGGCATGTGGGACATCTCGATGGTCTTGTGTTCGAAGGGCAGGGCGCCTTCGTAGATAAAGCCCGTATCGCCCTCGGCGCAAGAGACGGTGACGGGCTGGCCTTCGGTGACCTTGGCGGTGGCATCGACGCATCCCACCACCGCCGGCACGCCCAACTCGCGGGCGATGATGGCGGCATGGCAGGTCCGGCCGCCACGGTTAGTGACGATAGCCGCCGCCCGCTTCATGATCGGCTCCCAGTCGGGGTCGGTCATGTCGGTGATGAGGACGTCGCCGGGCTGGACCTTATCCATGTCGTGGGTGCCATGCACCACCCGGGCCGGGCCGGCGCCGATGCGATGTCCGATACTGCGACCGGTGGCGAGGACCGGGCCCTTGGCGCGCAGGTGGTAGCGCTCCAGGACATTGCCGGAGCGGCTCTGAACCGTCTCGGGACGGGCCTGGACCACATACAGGAGGCCGTCTAGACCGTCCTTCGCCCACTCGATGTCCATGGGCCGGCCATAGTGGTTCTCGATCAACACCGCCTGCTTGGCCAGTTCCATGATCTCGGCGTCGGTGATGGAGAAGCGCAGACGATCGGCCTCGGGCACCTCCTCGGTGAGGACCTTCCGGGCGCCGCCGGGTTCGGCATAGACCATGCGCAGGGCCTTGCCGCCCACATTGCGGCGCAGCACGGCGGGCCGGCCAGCGGCCAGGGTCGGCTTGTGGACATAGAACTCGTCGGGATTGACGGCGCCCTGGACCACCATTTCGCCCAGGCCATAGCTGGAGGTGATAAAGACGGCGTCGCGGAAACCCGATTCCGTGTCCAGGGTGAACATGACGCCGGAGGCGGCGAGGTCGCTGCGCACCATGCGCTGGATGCCGGCGGAGAGGGCGACGTGGCGATGCTCGAAGCCCTGGTGGACGCGGTAGGAGATGGCCCGATCATTGAACAAGGAGGCGAACACCTCCTTGATGCGGTGTTTGATATCGTCCAGACCCTTGACGTTGAGGAAGGTCTCCTGCTGGCCCGCGAAGGAGGCATCTGGCAGGTCCTCGGCGGTGGCGGAGGAGCGCACGGCCCAGGAGACTTCGCTGCCCGCTTCGGCCACAAGCTGCTGGTAATAGTCATCGATGCCGGCTTCGAGGGCGGCGGGGAAGGGCTGTGCCATGATCCAGCCACGGAGGCGGGGACCGACCTGGGCCAGCTTAGCAACGTCTTCCACGTCCAGATCATCGAGCAGGGCCTGGATACGCTCGTCCAGTCCGTCCTTGGCCAGGAACTCGCGGTAGGCATCGGCGGTAGTGGCAAAACCGCCGGGGACCCGCACGCCGACTTCCGCAAGGTGATGGATCATTTCGCCAAGGGAGGCGTTCTTGCCGCCCACGATCGGCACATCGTCCATGCGCAGGTCGCGGAGCCAGCGGACGTACTCGGTCATGTCAAATCTCCCTCAAGTTGCCGGGAAGGAATAGTGGTGTATTGCAGCCAGGATTCCGGTCGCGTTGGGTAATGGCAAATGATAAATGACGTTGATGCGCCGCATCAAAAAACTTATTAAGTTTTCGGGTTTGGGTTGGGGATTAATCCACCCTCGGCCGATAATTGTCTGGGATCAGCACCGTCGGCTGGCGTTGAGCGGGGTCCTTGAAAGGAAAGTCCAGGGTGTAATGCAGGCCGCGGCTCTCGCGACGGCGCATGGCCGAGCGGATGATGAGGTAGGCGACTTCCACCAGGTTGCGCAATTCGAGCAGATCATTGCTGACCGGAAAATTGCCATAGTACTCAATGATCTCGTGGTGCAGCAGATCAATGCGGCGCTGGGCGCGCTGGAGGCGCTTATTGGTGCGCACGATGCCGACATAGTCCCACATGAAGCGGCGCAGTTCTTCCCAGTTATGGGAGACCACCACCGCCTCGTCAGGCTCGTGGACACGACTGGCATCCCAGAAAGGGACGTCCGGGGGCATGGGGGCATCGCCCAGGTGGGCCTGAATATCCGCCGCCGCCTGAGCGGCAAATACCAGGCATTCCAGCAGGGAATTACTGGCCATGCGGTTGGCGCCATGGAGGCCGGTATAGGCCACCTCGCCGATGGCGTACAGGCCCGGCAGATCGGCGCGGGCCATCTCGTCGGTGACCACGCCACCACAGGTGTAGTGGGCGGCGGGCACCACGGGGATGGGCTGGCGGGTGATGTCGATCCCCAGTTCCAGGCAACGGGCATGGATAGTGGGGAAATGTTCGAGGATGAAGTCCGCCGGCCGATGGGAGATGTCCAGATAGAGGCATTCGGCGCCCAGGCGTTTCATCTCGTGGTCGATGGCGCGCGCGACGATGTCGCGTGGCGCCAACTCGGCGCGCTCGTCAAAGCGGGGCATAAAGCGGGCGCCGTTCGGCAGCAAGAGGCGCCCGCCTTCGCCACGCAGGGCCTCGGTAATCAGGAAAGTCCGGGCCTGGGGGTGGTAGAGGCAGGTCGGGTGGAACTGCATGAATTCCATGTTGCCCACCCGGCAACCGGCGCGCCAGGCCATGGCAATGCCATCGCCCGTGGAGACATCCGGATTGCTGGTGTAGAGATAGACCTTGCTGGCGCCGCCCGTGGCAATCACCACGAAACGGGCTAGCAAGGTCTTGACCTCGCCGCTGGCATCATCGAGGACATAGGCGCCGAGGCAGCGATCCACCTTGATGTCGAGCTTGCGCCCACTGATGAGGTCCACGGCGATGTGGCGCTCGAGGATATGAATATTGGCGCGGGCGCGGACTTGAGCCTCGAGGGTGGTCTCCACCTCCTTGCCAGTGGCGTCGGCGGCGTGGACGACGCGGCGATGGGTATGGCCGCCCTCGCGGGTGAGATGGTAGCCCCCGGCCTCGACCGCCTTATCGTCACGGGTAAATTCGACACCCTGGTCGAAGAGCCAGCGAATGCTGGCCGGACCGTGCTCAACCACCAGCTTGACCCGTTCCGGGTCACAGAGGTCGGCTCCGGCATCCAGGGTATCCTCGATATGAGAAGCCAGGGAGTCGTTGGCGTCGAGGACGGCGGATATGCCTCCCTGGGCATAGAGGGTGTTGCCCTCGCTCAAATCGCGCTTGGAAACCAGGGCGATGGAGAGGGACGCGGGCAAGCGCAGGGCTAGGCTCAGCCCAGCCGCGCCACTGCCGAGTATCAGAACATCAAAACGGTGGGCTTGGCTCATGCGGGCGACCTGAGGATACCAGTGGCGGTGAACCGAAAGGTTCGCCGCCGGGCGGGCCCTTCGGGTGCAAAGCAAGGGCACTCACTATAAACTGAAACGCTCTTCGAGATGAGGGTCTTCGCGGGCTTTTGCCGCTAGCCCCGCGCCGCGAACTCTTGAACTTTCCATACGGGTAACTGTCCATGCAAACGGATTCAATGACGCCTTCGCCAGGAATGCGATGCCATGTCTGAACGGCTTGGCGACCAGGAACTGGTAGCGCGGGCACAGGCCGGGGACCGGCGCGCCTTTGACCTGCTGGTGCTCAAGTACCAGCAAAAGGTCGCTGGTCTCATTGCCCGTTACCTGCGTGATCCCAACGAGGTCCAGGACGTGGCCCAGGAGGCATTCATCAAGGCTTACCGGGCCTTGGGAGGGTTTCGTGGCGAGAGTGCCTTTTATACCTGGCTCTATCGCATCGCGATCAATGCCGCCAAGAACCACTTGGCTTCGCGGGGGCGCCGGCCGCCCAGGGACGACATGGAGATGGAGGTGGCCGAGCAACTGGAGTCAGGTGGGCGCCTCAGAGAGATGGGCACCCCGGAAAATCATCTCCTGAGCGAGGAGATCGCACAAACGGTGCAGAAGGCCTTGGATGAACTCCCCGAGGATCTGCGTACCGCTATCGTCCTGCGAGAACTCGAGGGACTGAGTTACGAGGAGATCGCCGAGGCCATGGACTGCCCTATTGGAACGGTGCGCTCGCGCATTTTTCGGGCCCGAGACGCCATCGATAAGCGGCTAAGTCCCTTGCTCAATTCATGAACAGAGGTGTGATTCACCCATGAGCGAACAGCAGAGAGAACACGTCTCCGCCCTGGTGGATGGTGAACTCCAGACCCTACTCGTTGGTCCCACCATCTCCGCCCTGGAGGCTAACGCGGACCTGAAGGCCGCCTGGGAGAGATACAGCCTCATCGGCTCGGCCCTGCGTGGCGAGGCCTTGCGACCCAAATATCGCCAGATCGCCGCCCGGGTGAGTGAAGAACTCGCCTCCGGGCCAACACCCATCGCGGTGGCCCGTGCCCACCGCCAGCCCCGCCCGAGGGCGGGCGAGGCCTCCCGCTCCCGGCGCGGCCACTACGCGGGCGTAGCCC
>JBATOB010000191.1:0-4411 GCA_049290655.1 Chromatiaceae bacterium
GGCGGCCTCGGGCAGATGCAGGGCATTGACGACCGGATCATCGTAATTGGCACCAAAGAGCTGCTTCCAGAGGTCCTTGCCACCCTTGATGTGATCCCAGGTGGCGGCGAACACCCCTGTCGAGACATGACAATCGCCACACTCGGCCCGTACCCCGGAGACCGGGTTGTAGTGGACCGACTTCTGGTATTCCTCCTCGACATAGGTCATGGAATGGCAGGAGGTGCAAAATTCATTGGTACTGGAGTAGTGATCGAACTCCAGCAGAAAGACCATGAACAGCATCCCGCCCAGGCCCCCCAGGATCAGGGCGAGGAAGATGGGGCGGCTGATGGGGATCGCGGCGAGGAACCTAGCCATCATCGCCTCCCTTCCGCTGGCCAAGGCCCAGGATAGGATTGACCTGGCCGGGATGGGCCAGCCAGCCATGGCCCGCCTCGTCCGTCAGATGCCGGTCGATGATCGCCTGGGCCTCCTCGGCCCCCGCCTCTTCCCGGACCTGGGGCAAGAAGCGTCCATAGAAGTTACGGCCGACCAAATACATGCCCTCCCACCAGGCATGATTGGGGCTGGCCATGGAGGCACCATGACGGGCGCGGGCGCCCTCGTCGTGCCAGAGTTCCCAGTAAGTAAACTCAATGGGCTCGTCAAAGGCTAGCGGGGTCAGATAGCCCCCCTGGTAGAGGTCGTCCATGATGGCCTTGGCCGGCCCGGCGAACTTGGTATTGAATAACTCCACGAGATTGTCGAACTGCTTCATGAAACCCTGAGTGAGGGCCTTGCCGTGGCATTCCAGGCACACCAGGCTCATGACCTCGCGCCGGCGCTCGGGCGTCACCACCGCCTTCACCGTAGCGAGGCCGCCGTCCAGCTTTTGGATTTCCTCCCCGCGCTTGGGTACGGGCGCGCCCGCGGGGATCTCCAGCTTACCCCCGTCCTCCAGCAGCACCAGATACTGGCGATGGGACACGGGCGAGTTGAGGGCCCAGGCATTGCGCATGCCAACGTCATGGGTCGCGGGCAACTTACCGGCCGCACCCATGTGGCAGGTAGCGCAGGTGGGCGCCGCCGTGTAGTCCTTGCCGGCGACCCACTCGGGTGAATCCAGGTTCATGCGATGCCGCTGCGAGGCGAAGATCATGCCGTGTTTGGAGGCCGCGAAGATCTCCGCGTCGGGCGAGTCGGGTCCGGAATGGCAGCGAGCGCAGGCCTCCGGCTCCCGGGCCTGGGCCTTGGAGAAGAGGTGCCGGCCATGACAGGCCGAGCAGGAGCCCTTGGAGCCATCCGGGTTGATACGACCAATGCCAGAATTGGGCCAGGTATCCGGGTCCAGGGTGCCATCCCCCTTCACCTTCACCCGGGAGCCATGGCACTGGTCGCAGCCGGCGGCCTGCACCGCCACCCCGGTCAGATTGTCGGCCATGGCCGGGATGCGATCCTTGATGAGGCTATAGGCCTCGGCATGGACCGAGCCCTGCTGGTCCCGGAACTCGACCTCGTGACAGCGCGCGCAATCCTGGGGCGACACGATGGTGGCGATGACCTGGCCCTCGTGCTTGATGGCATCCGGGTCCGCCGCCTCGGCCTGATGACAGTCCATGCAATTGACCCCGGCCTTGGCGTGGGCGCTCTCCCGCCACTCCAACGCCAACCCCGCCGAGGACTTGGTATGGCAGTTCACGCACTCCTCGCCCACCGGGTTGCCCCAGTGACCGGAGTCCAGGGACACCTTGGCCGCCATCAAGGGCTTCGCAAACCACAATAAGCCGAACGCGGCGCCGATCCGAGCAGCGTACATCAAGCCGATAGGGATGTCGGGCATCCGTGATTCCTCCTCTGATGAAAACAGCCTGGGGCTTCTTCTTGTTCGGGGTTAACGCCAGGTTAGGCGTTACCAGGACCGCGCCAGACTGCCGCCGGCGGGGAATTACAAGGGCGGGATTATGCTGCGGCCGGGCCAATCCAGCAAATATATCAGTATTTTAGGTTTTTATTATATTAGCAAATACATTAGTTTATAAAATTACTTGGTTGACGGGAGGGCCATAGGCGACAAGTATAGTCTCCAGGCCGGCAATGACCGCCCCTAACACCCTATAAAGAGGCACGAGGAGACACATGACCATGCCCAATCCCACAATCCTGATCAAGCCGGCCCTCCTGGCGGCGCTTTTCGGTCTCGGCGCCAGCGGCGCCTGGGCCAGCGACCCTATCCACCAAGTCTCCGCCGAGGTCTGCAAGAACTGCCACCAGGAGATCTACAAGCAGTGGAGCGGGTCCATGCATGCCCAATCCTCCGCCATGAAAGACCCAATCCACGCGGCCTTTTACAATTCAGAGGTCGGCTCCCCGACGGAAGAAGGCCAGGTCGCCAAGGCCAATCAGCAATACCCTGCCTGTCTCGCCTGCCACGCGCCCAATGCCGCCCGTGACAAGACCACCAAGCTCGACGCTAAGCCGGCCTACGCCGAGGGTGTCAATTGCGTAGCCTGCCATACGCTGGCCAGTTACAAGGGCATTAATGACGAGGGTGGCAAACTGCGCTTGGGCATCAAAGCCTATGAGCTTTCCGACAAGATTCAGGCCCCCACGGGCCTCAATCAGGGCCTGCGGAAGCTCGCCAAGGGTGACGACCCCTTCGGCGGCGCGGGCGCCAGCGGCGAGCAGAAGCCCAATCCGCACTTTGGCGAGCCCGTGGAGTTCGAGGGCAAGAAGATTCCCGGCTTGGCCATGGAGGGCAACCCCAAGCTGATGCGCACCAATGATGCCTGCATGGGCTGTCATGACAAGCGCAACAATCCCCATGGCGTGGCCCTCTGCGGCACGGGCGACGAATATGTCCAGTCCCGGACTCAGGTGAACTGCATCTCCTGCCATATGCCTGTCGCGGGCGGCCTGGCTGATCACAGCATTGGCGGGGGCCATGACCAGCCCATGCTGGAGCGCGCCGTTCTCTTCGACCTCAGCGTCGAGCCCAAGAAGGACGGCAACCTCGCTATCAACGCCAACCTGACCAACCAGCAACCCCATGTGCTCCCCACGGGCGCGCCCTTCCGCAACATGTACCTGAAGGTTACCGCCTATGACGCCAAGGGTCAGGTCGTCTGGCAAAACGCCGAGGGTCACCCCAGCGAAGGCGATCCCCAGGCCTACTTCTTCCTGACCCTGGTCAACGACGAAGGTAAGCCGGTACCGCCGCCCGAGGCCAAGAAGGCCGGCGCGGACTCGCGCCTCAAGCCCCACGAGACCCGCGTCCTCAGCTACGATATCCCCGCCAAGGACGTCGCCCTGGTCCGTGGCGAGCTTTACTACAGCCTGCTGTGGCCATCGCTGGTCAAAAAGTTCGCCCATCTGCCGGATGACCTCAAGACCCCGGTCTTGATTGCCGAGTTCGAGCAGATGATCACGAAGCCCTGATTTCAGCGGCTAGGCCACCGGGCCGACACAGGCATCGGGGTGCGCCCCGGTGCCTTTTTTGTTTTTTCCTATTCTTATCGGCCAGTTAATCGCTCCAGGCCATGACTTACTCTGATGCTCGCGCACCCAAGCCCGGTCTCAACAACCTGATTACCGACGTACCCGGCATCGAGGTCGGACATTATGCCGCCCACCACACCGGGACGACGGTCATCCTCGCCCGTGGCGGCGCGGTTGGCGGTGTCGATGTGCGCGGCTCCGCCCCCGGCACCCGGGAAACAGACCTCCTCGATCCGGTCAACCTGGTGGATCGGATCAACGCCATCGTCCTCTCGGGCGGCAGTGCCTTCGGCCTGGCCGCGGCGGATGGGGTCATGGTCTGGCTGGAGGATCGGGGTTTGGGCTGGCCCCTAGGGGACGGCCATGTCATTCCAATCGTCCCGGCGGCGGTCCTCTTCGACCCTGGCCGCTTTGGCCGGGAATTCCGGGACAGACCCACGGCGGAGTTTGGCCGCCGAGCCTGCGAGAACCTGACCGCCGGCATCTTCCCCCTGGGTAACGTGGGCGCGGGCGCTGGTACCATCGCCGGCGGCATCAAGGGCGGACTGGGTTCCGCCAGTATCGATCTGGGCCAAGGCGTCATCGTCGGCGCCCTCGTCGCCGTCAATCCCTTTGGCAATGTCGTTAACCCCAAAACCGGGGAACTGTTCGGGGCCTATCTGGGCATCGGCGACGAATTCGGCCCCCTGCCCCGCTTCAGCACCCCCCCGGTCGCGGCACCTCAGGCCCCCCAGCCCATCCGCAACACCACCATCGGCGTGGTGGCCACCAATTTGGAACTAACCAAGGTCCAGGCAACTAAACTCGCCCAGATGGCCCAGGATGGTCTGGCCCGCGCCATCAGCCCCGCCCACACTCTGTTCGATGGCGACACCCTCTTCTCTCTCGCCACCGGCCAGATCCCCCTCGCAACCCTCCAGGAAGACGCCGCTTG
>JBATOB010000192.1:0-2106 GCA_049290655.1 Chromatiaceae bacterium
GGGTATCGCCGCGCTTGAGCTCGAGGCGCGGCGCGGCGGCCGACAGGGGGGCCAAGGCCATGGGTTAACCTCAGCCGCCGATGTTGGCGCGGTAGGTGGACAGCACATCCTGGCCCTTGACCTTGTAGATGTTGGCAAAGGCGTCGAACTCGACCACCTCCACCCCGTCCACCACCACCTTGCAGTAACTAACCGTCATGCCGTTGGTGATCTCAACGTTGTCGTGTTGTTTGTAATTACCGGCCGGGATGGAGTCAAACTGCCCGGTGAGGAACACTACCACCGGCACCTCGGCGACCCGCCCGGCGCTGGTGTAGGTCTCCAGGCTGGAGCGCACCTGCACCGACACCGCCTTGAAGGGGTTAGCCGCCTTGGCTAGCACCTCCGCGTAGAAGGACGACCATTTGAATTTGGCCTCCATCTTCTCGATGCCCGACCAGGCCTCGATGGTGCCGACCATGCCCAGCGCCTTGTGCTGGACCATCTTGTGCTTGATGTTGGGCAGGTCCACCTCCTCGGCGCGGCCCAGGAAGCTGGTGCCGTCGAGGTAAACGTTCGCGTTGGTGACTCTGTTGATATCGATTTTGGCCATGAGGGGGCTCCCGTTACGCCGCGCCCACGACGCCGGTCAGCGTCTGGAGCATCTTGATGTCGATGAAGGACTCGAAGGTGATGCGCTCCAGGGGCGGCGGCGGCATAAACTCCAGGTCAAAGGTCAGATGCCCCAGGGCGATCTCGGTATAGGGATTCTTGCTCTTATCCCAGGAGCACCTCCCGTCGATCAGGGCGCCGCGCATGATCAGGGTGCGCAGGAACATATTGACCGATTCGGTAATGGCATCGATCAGGGCATCGGTAATCGGCGCGTCCAGGAACTGCATCATCGAGTATTCGATGCTCTCGTGGATGACGTCGGCGGTGCGGCGGATGTTGATGAAGTTGCGCGGGTGCGTCAGCACCGGCCAGGCCGCCGAGCGGTTGCCCCAGGTGCGAATGCCAGTCCCGAACGAATTGAACAGCGTGACGATCCCCGCCTCGTTAAGCAGGTTGGTCTCGCTGGTGGGGTCGTTGATCATGGAGGTGAGCTTGATCTCTACCCCGCTGATGCCAAGAATCTCCTGATTGGAGGCACTCCACCAGTAGCCCTTGGCCTGATCGGTGGCGCCGAAGCGCCCGGCCAAGAAGGGGCTCATGGGCCGCAGCCGCTCCGTATCCGTGCTCGGGTCATACTTCTTGACGTGCGGGTAACACAAGACCATGCGGTCGCCCGAGTAGTTGAAGTTGATGGTCCCGTTGGGGCCGCGCCCGGTGATGGCATCCTGGACCGTGGTGCCAATGGGGGCATCAATGAGGGCCATGGCGCGCAGCTTGGTCGCCAGTACCTGCAGCTCGCTGGCGATGGTGTTGGTACTGGCGTAACCGGGGGCAATCAACAGCTTGGGATAAAAGCCTAGCTCCTGGTAGGTATCCAGGAAGGCCTGCATGCCGGTACGCTCGCCCGCCGCGTCGACCGTGCCGATGATATCGGCGGCCAGCGGCTGGCTGGGGTCTAGCCAGTTGTAGGCGGCCTTGTCGCCGCTGGTCAGGGCGCCGCCCACCACCTGGGTGATGATGCCGTTGGCCGCGTCGAGGGTGTAATCCGTCCCCAGCACCCGGGGGGTCACGCCGGTGACGTCGGTAATCACCACGCTGGACACCTGCGGGTGCGCCAGACTGGCCTTGAGGGTGGTGGCGTTGAGGCTCACTGCCTCGGCGGTCACCGCCGTGACGTGGGTCGCCGGGTCGAGGACGTTGACCACGACGCAGATTGGCCCATTGCCCTGATCAAAGATGGCGTCCAAGGCCCAGGGCAGGGTGAAGCCGGACCGGTCGGCGCCGAAATAGCGGCGCGCGTCGCGGTCGTTGGTCACCAGCTTAAAGCTGTTCAAGGTGCGCTCGCCGGCGGCTACGTCCAGCAGGGGCGCGGTGCCGACCAGGCCGATGACCGCGGTCTTAACGCCCCGGATTGGGCGCGGGCCAATGTCAAGTTCAATGGTCTCGACACCATGAAGAAAATTAGCAGGCATGGCTTACTCCGTCGGGGTAGTGGGGGCGGGGGTCTTGGCC
>JBATOB010000193.1:0-2021 GCA_049290655.1 Chromatiaceae bacterium
CCCGCACCGGCGGGTTCGCCCTCCTCGCGGGGCTTGCCGCCGCCGGCCTGCTGGCCCCGACAGGGCTGCACCCGGCGGGCGCGTGGATCTGGATCCTGCTGGCCCTGCTGCCCGTGGCGGCGATCTCCTTGCTCGATGATGGGGGCGAGGTGCGACCGCGCTACCGGCTTGCGGCCCACTTGGGTGCCGGGGCCCTCCTGATGGCCGGTGGACTCGGCTGGTCGCGTCTGGATCTGCCCGGCCTGACGCTGAACCTGGGGATGTTCCCGACGGTTTGCCTGACCCTGCTGCTGGTGGTCTGGATGATCAATCTTTACAACTTCATGGACGGCATGGATGGCCTGGCCGGCGGCATGGCGGTCTTCGGCTTTGGCGCCCTGGCGATCCTGGGCTGGCGGGGGGACGAATTGGCCTATGCCCTGACGTGCGCCAGCATCGCGGCCACCGCCGGGGGCTTCCTGACCGCCAATTTTCCGCCGGCACGGCTCTTTTTGGGTGATCTCGGGTCCACAAGCCTGGGCCTGCTGGCAGCGGCCTTGGCGCTGCAGGGCAGTGCGCTGGGGCTCTTCCCACTCTGGGTCGCCGGGCTGGCCTTCTCCCCCTTCATCATCGACGCTACCACGACCCTGGCGCGGCGCGCCCTTCGGAGGGAACCGCTTTGGCAGGCCCATCGCTCCCATCATTACCAGCGTCTGGTGCTGGCGGGATGGAGTCACCGCCGCGTTATGCTGCGGGCCTGGGCCCTCATGGCCGCCTGCGCCGCCTGCGCCGTCGCTGCGCCCGGTTTGCTCCCCCCTGATCAGTGGCTGCTGCTGGCCGGCTGGGCGGGAATTTATGCCCTGATCGGCTACCGGGTGCGGCTGGTGGAGCGACAGTCGGGACGGGTCGCGCCATGAGCCGCTGGTTCGAACGGCTGCGGTCGCGCAGCGCCGCCTTCATCCACGACCTGCTGATGCTGCCGGTGGCCTGGCTGCTGGCCTTTTGGCTGCGTTTCAACCTCGGCGATATCCCGGCCGAGCAGCTGAATGTGGCTCTGGTGGCCCTGCCGATACTTCTGGTGGCCCAGGGCGCCGTGAACTGGCTCCTGGGCCTCTATCGTGGCGTCTGGCGCTTCGCCTCCTTGCCGGACCTGATGCGCATCGCCAAGGCGGTGCTGACCGGCACCGGCCTGACCTTCTTCCTCCTCTTCGTCTTCAATCGCCTGGACGCCGTGCCGCGCTCCGTGCCACCCCTGTACCTCCTGCTGCAACTGGCGCTGCTGGCGGGACCCCGCCTTGTCTATCGGTGGCTCAAGGATCACCGCCTCAATTTGGGAGATGGTCAACGCGTCCTCATCGTCGGCGCCGAACGGGCGGGCGAGATGCTGGCGCGGGACATGCTCCGCGATCCCCAGCGCGCCTATGTTCCCGTGGCCTTCGTTGATGACCGGCCACGCCGCCACGGCGCCGAGGTGCACGGCATTCCCGTGCGGGGTGGCACCGAGGCCATCCCGGCCCTAGCCCTGGACCTGGAAATCGATCTCATCCTCCTCGCCACCCCCGATGCCTCGGCGAGCGAGATGCAGCGCCTGGTGGACTTGTGCGAGCGCGCGGGCCCGCCCTTCCGCACCGTGCCCCAACTGGGCAACCTCATGAATGGCCAGGTCTCCATCAGTCAGGTGCGGCCGGTAAGTATCGAGGACCTGCTCGGACGCGACCCGGTGGCCCTGGATGGGGAGGCCATCCGCCAGGGCTTGACCGGCCGCCGCATCCTGGTCACCGGCGGTGGCGGCTCCATCGGCTCCGAGCTGTGCCGCCAGATTGCCCGTGCCAGGCCCGCCGGCCTCCTCGTCGCCGATCATGGCGAGTACAACCTCTACCAGATCGACCGAGAGTTGCGCCAGACTTACCCGGACCTGGAACTGCACTGCCGCCTGGTGGATGTCACCGATGCGGAGGCCGTCGCGGCGCTCTTTGCCCGGGAAAGGCCCGAGATCCTCTTCCATGCCGCCGCCTACAAACACGTCCCGCTCCTGGAGGACC
>JBATOB010000194.1:0-5243 GCA_049290655.1 Chromatiaceae bacterium
CCTGACAATCATCCGCCCCCGGTACAGGCCGAAGTCCTGGCCGACCGCCCCAAGCGTGGAAATTGCGTACAATGCGCCTTCTCACAACGCCCACGAGGGACCCTTGGCCCAGCCGTGAACAACCCCCAAGCCCCTTTCTGGGAAACCACCCCCCTGGCCGCCATGAGTAGCGACCAGTGGGAGGCCCTCTGCGACCGCTGTGGCAAGTGTTGCCTGGAGAAGCTGGAGGAAGAGGAGACCGGGCGCATCTTCTACACCAACGTCGCCTGCAAGCTGCTCGACCCCGCCAACGGCTCTTGCGGCGACTATCCGCACCGTTCCCGCCTGGTGCATGATTGTATCGAACTCACGCCGGCCACCGTCGCCGACCCCCACTGGCTCCCCACCACCTGCGCCTATCGCCGCCTGCGTGAGGGCAGACCCTTGCCCAAGTGGCACCCCCTCCTCAGCGGCGACCCCGCCTCCGTGAGCCGCGCTGGCCAGTGCGTCGCCGGTCGGGTCATCCCCGCCGCCGAGGCCGGGCCCCTCCACCACCACCTCATTGACTGGATCGAATAGCCCGCAACCCGCCAGGCCGAGGCCGATGCCCTGCGGGCTAGCGCCACGGCGGGGGGGGGGGATGGCCCCCGCGCCGCTACGGACACCCTGACGTCGGCCGGAGAGGCGCAAGCCCTGCAGGACCGGCTCATGCCCTTCCACCACCTGCTGCCGGAGCGCTATCGCGGCCCCAATGCCCGGGTCGCCACCGCCCCCGCCCCACCGACAACCATCCCCGGGACACCCACCAGCCGCTCCCAGAAGTCCCGGTCATGAGCCGCGCCCTCCGCTGCCACATCTTCCGCCACACCCCCGGAGATCAGGCCAGCGTCCCCCACCTCCAGGATTACCGCCTGGACGAGGCCCCGGGCATGACCCTCTTCATCGCCCTCAACCATATCCGCGAGGGGCAGGACCCCAGCCTGGCCTTCGACTTCGTCTGCCGGGCCGGCGTCTGCGGCAGTTGCGCCATGGTGATCAACGGCCTGTCGGGCCTGGCCTGCCGGACCCTCACCGCCTCCCTGCCCACAGAGATCACCCTCCTGCCCCTGCCGGTCTTTGAGCTTATCGGCGACCTCTCGGTGAACACGGGCAGGTGGGTGCGGGCCTTGAGCGAGCGGCTGGAGACCTGGGTCCACCTCTAGGGCGAACCGGACCTGGATACCATCGAGGCCCCCATGGAGCCCGAGGTGGCGGAGCAAATTCACGAACTGGATCGCTGTATCGAATGTGGCTGTTGCATCGCCGCCTGCGGCACGGCCCAGATGCGCCAGGACTTCATCGGCGCCGCCGGCCTCAACAAAATCGCCCGCTTCCGCCTCGATCCCCGCGATCGGCGCCAGGAGGCGGATTACTATGGGGTCATCGGCGACGATCAGGGGGTCTTCGGCTGCATGAACCTGCTCGGCTGCCACGACGTCTGCCCCAAGGGCCTGTCCCTCCAGACCCAGATCGCCTATCTGCGCCGCGCCATGGTGCGCCAGGGCCTGCGCGGCCCGCCGGTCTGCCTGGGTTAGTCCAGTTACCGAAGGCACCCCGGGGACGGGTCAGGGTGCCAGTTCTCCCGGGATTGCGTCGGCCAGCGGCTACTGGCCATCCCTCGGGGTAATGCGGGTCAGCCACCCGATCGGTCTTACCTGCGCCACCGGGAAGTTGGCCGCTAGATCATCCACCCCACCAACTCCAACGGCCACCGCACCGCCACCGCCACCACCAAGGCCACGGCGATGGAGAGGACGACGGAATAATAGGCATCGCGCCGGCCCAGGAGCTTCAACATCATGGCGAAGGTGGACACGCAGGGCACATAGAAGGTCAGGAAGACCAGGAAGGTGACGATCTGGGTGGTGTCGAGCACGCTGGACAGCTCCTGGGTACCCAGGGCCTGAAACACCATCAGCAGGGACAACTCCTTGCGCAGGACGCCAAAGAGGATCGGCACCCCCAGCGCCACGGGCAGACCCAGCCACCAGGTCGTGATAGGTGTCAGCGTCAGATTGATCCAGGCATCGGCGCCATAGCGGTCCAGCAGCGCCAGCACCACGCTGCCCGCCATCAGCAGCGGCAGGACGATGGTGACGATATCGCGGCTGCGCTCCCAGGTATTGGCGAATACCTGGCGCGGGGTCGGCAGGGCGTAGGCGGGGATCTCCTGGATGATGCCGGGCGTGGTCTCGGGATAGCGGCGCTGGAGGAGCTTGCCCACCAGGCTGACGACGACGGGGATGAGCATGAAGAGGGCGAACACCCCGAGGCCCCCCAGGTACTTGCCGCCCACCGCCAGCAGGATGGCGGACCGCGCCGAACAGGGCAGAAAGGTGATCAGCAGCGAGGCCACGGTGCGGTCGCGGCCCCGGGTGACGGCAGCGGTGGCGGCCAGGGCCGGGACATTGCAGCCCAGCCCCATCAAAAACGGCAGGGCGACACCGCCATGCAGCCCCAGTTGATGGAAGCCGCGATCCACGACGAAGGCGACGCGGTGCATGATCCCGGACTCCTCCAGTACCACCAACAGCATCACCAACGGGATCATGTAGGGGATGACGATGCCCGCCAGGCCGATGACGCCATCCAGCACGGCGCGCGCCAGGATACCCATAAGATCGGTAGGTTGCCAGGGCTCCGCCCAGGCGATCAGGCGCGCGACCGTGAGTCCGTCGAGAAAGGCGCTCACCTCGAATACGAAAAACAGCACCAGCGCAAAGATCACCAGGGTGCCGATAAAGCCCCACCGCGGATGCAGAAAGAGGTCGTCCGCCCAACGTTGCCAGCGCGGCGTTTCGTCTTCCTGACCGGGGCGGGTCACCGCCTCGAACAGGACGGCGGCCCGGTGATGCCGGTCGGCGTGGATTTCCTCCGCCAGGGGGCGGGGCAAGGCTGCATCGGCCTTGGCGCGGGCGGCGAGCAGCAGGGCATGGGAGTCGGGGAAATGGGCCTGAAATTCTTGAGCGAAGTAGTCCTCGTTTTCCGCGAGTTGCAGCGTTAACAAGGCCTCTGGCACGGCGAAGGCCGCCGCCACGTCCGGGTCGCGGGCCAGATCGGCAATGGCCCCCCATTGGGCGACGATGTGCGCGCTGGGTGGATGGACCCAGGGGACCGGCGGGGCGTTGCGGGTCTCCCGCGCCACCCGGACCAGGGTGGTGAAGAGTTCGGCCAGGCCTATGCCCATGTGCGCCACGGTCGGCACCACGGGTCCCCCCAGTTTGGCCGCCAGGGCACGGACATTGATGAATCGACGTTTGGCGCGCGCCTCGTCCATGCGGTTGAGGGCAAAGACCATCGGCCGGCCCAAGGGCATCAATTCCAGCGCAAGTTCCAGGTCTCGTTCCAGGGCCGTGGCATCCATCACCATCAGGAGCACGTCGGGCGCGGCAAAGACGCTCGCCGGCCGATGGGCCTCGTGTTGGGCGATGGCCGGCCAGCGGTCGCCCCACAAGAGATACTTCAGCGTCACCCGCTCATCTTCGTCCGGGGCGTGAAAGCCCTCGATGGCGGGCAAGGCGACCAAGGAGATCTGATCGATGCCCACCTCGACCAGGCATTCCTCATAGGCGGGTCCGATGCCGGCCAGGCGCTCGTGACGGGTTCTGGTGCTGGCGGCGGCGTGGAAGATGCTGTGTTTCCCGCTGCCGCTCCGGCCGACAATCGCCACGCGCGGCCCCCGGGCACCGCGCAAGGAGGGCCCGTGCAGGGGGAAGGTCGGGACAGACAGGCTCATGGGTTGGCCGGAGGAAGTCGCGATGGGGCTCGGGGCTGCAGGGTGCCGTTCATAAATACCTTCAGTGCCCCGCCTGGCAGTTCGGGCAAAGGCCGTGGATGTTCAGGGTGTGGTCCTCCAGGGTGAAGCCATGCTCCGCCGCGATGGCCCGCTGGCGCTCCTCGATGGCCTCGTCCATGAACTCCACCACCTGACCGCACTTGATGCACACCAGGTGATCGTGATGGGCGCCGCGATCGAGTTCGAAGAAGGCCTGGCCACCCTCGAAGTTGTGGCGGGAAACCAGGCCCGCGGCCTCGAACTGGGTGAGGACCCGATAGACCGTGGCCAGGCCGACCATCTCGCCCCGGGACAGCAGGATGCGGTACACATCCTCGGCCCGCAGGTGGCGCGAGCCTTGACCCTCGCCGCTCGTCTCCAGGACCTCCAGGATCTTCATGCGTGGCAGGGTGACTTTCAGCCCCGCCAGCTTAATCTGACTTTCGGCCAAGACCTTACCCCCCTTTCGTGGCGATACGTGGATTCCCGCCCAACGACGCCAGGGACTGAGTTGTTATGCCCTGCACCGGCGACTGCCTGAATCGTAACCGATAATCGAGAAAGGTTCTCATTTTCCCCACCTGGGAGGCAAGCCGCGCACCGAGCCAACGCGCATGGGTCCCGGATCGGGACTGGGTGAGTCCGCTGGTGGCACCCACTGGCGCACCGGCAGGCGGGGCAGGACATGATCGGCCAGATGCGCCGCGGCCTCCGCCATCCTGCGAGTGTTGTACGAGGGGCAATTTGCTACCATCGGTCAATGCGGATCGTCGTCGATACCAATGTCTTCGTGGGGGCCTGTCTCGGTGCCGGGGCGTCGAACGCCGTGGTTACCGCGTGCCTGAGGGGCGAGCAGACGCCCCTGATGGGGACTACGCTGATGAAGGAGTACGAGGACGTGCTGGCCCGGCCCCCGCTCTTTCAGAACAGCCGGCTGACCGCGCCGGAGCGCGAGGAACTGTTGGACATCTTCCTCGCCTCCTGCCAGTGGACCCGCATCTACTACGCCTGGCGGCCCAACCTCCCCGATGAGAGTGATAACCATCTGGTCGAGTTGGCCGTGGCCGGTGGAGCAGCGTGGATCGTGACGCGGAACCTGCGCGATCTGCGCCGGATGGAGTTGAAGTTTTCTGGGCTCGTGGCGGTTACGCCCGAGCAGTTCTTACGCGAGGTGCAACCATGACCGCCCTGACCGTTCGCCTGCCGGACGAAAAATATGACCGCCTCAAGGCGCTGGCCAAGCAGCGGCAGACCAGCGTAAACCGCCTGATCGACGAGATGGCTACGTTAATGCTGGCCGAGTTCGATGCAGAGACGCGGTTTATGCTGCGGGTCGAGCGGGGGCAGGGGAACCAGGCGCAGGGGCTGGCGCTGCTGGAGAAGGCTGCAAGCGCGGGGCGCGGCGAACCATCGATAGATTAGTGCGAGATAATTGTGGTCTGTCCCCGAT
>JBATOB010000195.1:0-1812 GCA_049290655.1 Chromatiaceae bacterium
GAGGATACCCCAACCCCTTCGCCCTTAACGTATTCGCGCCAGATTCCTGTCCAGCGATTGGGGTCCACCTCAGTGCGACCTGTTCGCGGTGGCCTGTGAAGTGTGGAATCGAATCGTCTACGCCCGCTGTGACAATGTCCACGGCAGCACTAAGGGCAATGCCGTCTACGTGCGGCTCGTGCGCGGCGGACAGTGATTAGGTCCTTTTGGCAAGGATGCCTGGACGTGCGGGGATGTGATCGCAGGCCACCCCCCTCCCAGTGGTGGCCGGCATCCAGTAACGCCTAGACTCAAGGCCCGGTAGCGCCTCTCCCGAATCTTCTTGACGGAGAGGCGCTTGCCGTCCATCGGCAGCCATCCGTCAGGTCTCCACTCACACATCCGGCCATGGATAATCGAGTGCCTGAACGAAAGTCGCACTATCCATGTACCCAGAGCCTGCCAATCCTCGGCAGCCACCCGACCCTAAACACCGAAAATTCAGGTGGTTCGCAATAGCCAGCCGGTGGCGTG
Organism: Chromatiaceae bacterium; assembly: GCA_049290655.1. Taxonomy (GTDB): domain Bacteria; phylum Pseudomonadota; class Gammaproteobacteria; order Chromatiales; family Chromatiaceae; genus M0108. The sequence goes on from JBATOB010000195.1 coordinate 514, forward strand.
GACATCGCCGCCCTACAATGGTATCCCTGGTCTCGTGACGCAAGGGGCTTGCCGTGCCGGGCTTACGAATGCCAGTCAACCACCCCCGTATAGGCGGTGCCCAGGACGATCAGCCCGAAGACGATGCGGTACCAGGCGAAGGCGTTGAAGTTGTGGTGGGAGATGAAGCGCAGCAGGCCCTTGATGGCGAGCATGGCGAAGATGAAGGATGCCACGAAGCCCACCGCGAAGACCGGGATGTCATCGACGGAGAGGATGTCGCGGGCCTTGTAAACGTCCAGGACGGTGGCGGCCAGCATGGTGGGAATGGCGAGGAAGAAGGACAGCTCGGTCGCCGCCTGGCGGGAAAGCCCGAAGAAGATGCCGCCCAGGATGGTGGCCCCGGCCCGGGAGACGCCGGGGAACATGGCGATGGCCTGGGCAAAGCCGACTTTCAAGGCCTCCCGCCAGGTGATGTCTTCCACCGAGGCGTATCGGACCGGCAAGTCGCGCTTCTCCACCCAGAGGATCACGAAACCGCCCACGATCAGGGCGAAGGCCACGGAAATGGGATTGAAAAGGTGGGCCTTGATCAGGGAGTGCAGCAGAAAGCCCAGCACCGCGGCCGGCATAAAGGCGATCAGGATGTTGAGGGCGAAGCGTTGCTCGGGCCCCTGGGTCCACATGCCCTTGATCACCCCCAGGAGCCGGTCCCGATACAGCCAGCAGACCGCCAGGATCGCCGCGAACTGGATAACGATCTCAAAGACCTTGCTCTGATCGTTGGTGTAGTCGAGCAGACTGCCGGCGATGATGAGGTGGCCGGTCGAGGAAATCGGGAGGAATTCCGTCAGTCCCTCGACGATGCCGAGGATCAGGGCCTTTAACAACAATGGCAATTCAAACATCTGGGGTTCCTGGGTGTGACTTGGCCGGGAGGGTTAAGGGTAGCTGGACCCGTGGGTAGATGGGGGCCGGGACCGCCGCCTGATGGGGGAGGCGCGATTGTAGCAGTCGCTCAATCCGGCGGCCGGTCGATGAGCGGTCAGCCTGGGAACAGGAGTCGCCGCGCCGTCCAGGAGGCCAAGGGCGGCGGCTCCCGGCTGGCAAGGGCGGCCACATAGCCGGGTTGCGGCGCGAAATGGATGATTTCCGGCTGGGGGCCGCCGGGCGCGGCGGGCTGGAACAGGCCCCGCCCCTCCAGCTTGACGCTGGCCTCCAGGGCCGTCCAGAAACGGGTGAAGAGGGCAGGGCGTTCCGCCTCGGTAGCGGCGAGCAGCAACTCGACCTCCGCCGGTGAAAAGAGGCGGCGGGCAATGC
>JBATOB010000196.1:0-4751 GCA_049290655.1 Chromatiaceae bacterium
CGCGACCCCGGATGCAAGCAGTAGTTTCTTGGTGTTAGTCATGATCTTTATGATCTCCGATTGCTGATGAACAGGCATTGCCCAGAAATTACGGTAAACCCGAAAACACATTTGCCGCGCCAAGTGCCCTCAAGGATCCACGCTCTTGAGAAGCCAAAATCATTATCTTCAACGCGTCGGTTTGCTCCTTGCTGATGACGATTCAGGCCTCCTTGGCCCTAAGTATGTCAGGTTCTTCGCGGGTGTCAAGGGGTCATGTGAAAAATTGACTCTTCCACGACACAGGCGTCTTATCGAGACTACACTTTCTCACGGGCGTCGCTAAATTGCAACCATCTTTTGCTAACTAGATGTATTACCTTGCTTCGTAATGCCTGCGACTGGCTTCCCGATGTGGGGTACCGCGCTGTTTTAGTGCTCAAGAGCCAGGCCCGGGAGCGGCGGCATAGGCCTATGTAGCATAAATACTACAATTTTCAGCTTAAAATGCTACGTCCCCGCGGCCAAATAACTATTTTTTATAGTGGTAATGTCGAGCTTTCCCGACTCTCTTCGGATGGGCACACCCCGCTCTCCGCCCCTCGCCGCCGCGGGCCTAGGTGACTAGGCGCCTTCATCGCTTAATATTTAGTTGGAACGGTCTGGGTGAGTAGGTCCTCAAGGCCCGCCGGCAATCTCCCGGCCAGCTAGGGTATACTCTTAGCGTTTTTGCACTGGGCCGGCCGAGTCTGGCAGCGGACCACGAAACCCGCGAAGACTCATGGTCGGAGGTCCCGATCGGCAGCAGACCAAGACTAAGGGTCCCTAATATACATGGTGGCGACAATCAAAGTCCTGATGGTTACCCGGGAAGGAACTGGGGACCCCCGCTATGGCCTGGGTAAAAGTCTCGCGCCAGTGCTTGCCGAGTTCCGCCAACTCGGCATTGAGGTTGGCTATGTGTCACGGCTCGATCTTGGTGCGCGCGCGAACCAGTTTTTGAGCGGTTTTCAACGCTCCCTCCTGTGGTTGCTGCATCGGCACCTCCTTGACCAGGATACCCTTGCTCTGGCATACGGCATCGCGGAGCGCGTCAACATGGGGCGACTCGCCGCCAAGCTCGCCGGCCGCGAGGGTTATACGCACATCCACTGCCACGATCCCGTGATCGCCTGGGGTTTCCGCCTTTTTACACGGTTGCGGCGCCTCCCGGGGTTACGCTGGGGTATCACCGAGCATGGCTTTGGCAGCTACATGCAAGCCTTTCACGAAGACGGTGCCTTGCTCCCAACAAGACGCATGCGATGGTTGCGCTCCTGGGAGGCGCGCATCCTCCAGCGCGCCGACTGGGTGATCACGCCCACCAAGGGATGCCGCGCCCAGCTTGCCCGGGACCTTTCGATCTATCCGACACCCAACCACTGGCGGGTCATCCCGCACCCCTGTCCGTGGCTGCGCCAGTATGAGCGCCGCGAGGCCCGCAACCTGCTGGGCTGGGAGATGGGTGCCTGCTACATCATCGCCGTCGGCCGTCTCGCCCCGCTGAAGCAATTTCCGGCGGTCGTGGAGGCCTGCGCCAGCCTGGCGGACCCAAGGCTACGCTTGGTGATCATCGGTGACGGGGATCGCGCGCCCTTGCGGCAATTGGCCGAGGACCGCGGGCTAGCCCAGCGTCTCCAGTTCGCCGCCAGCGATGACATGGGACTCTTCTATGCGGCGGCGGACATCTATGTAAGCACGAGCATCACCGAGTCCTTTGGCTTGGCCAACCTTGAGGCCTTGGCGGCGGGCGTGCCGAGCATCTGCACGGCCGTCGGCGGGGTTCCGGATGTCGTCGGCACTGGAGCCTATCTGATTCCGCCGGGAGATCCCGTGGCGCTGCGCTATGCCCTGCGCGAATTGATCCTAGACCCCGGTGCGCGAGCGCGCCTGGCCCGGCGGGGGTTGGAGCGTCTCGCGAACTGGCCGGACGCAACGGAAGTGGCAGGACTTTACCTCGCCGCCTACACAGGCGCGGACGAGCCGCCCCGAGCGACGCGACCGCCAGTTGCGATCGATGGCGCGAATTTCTGGTCGAGACTGGCTGCCGAATGGGGTCATTGCCCCCTGCCAGCCCCGCTTGAACTGCCGCGCGACGCCAGCATCCTCGTCATTGCCCCCCATCCCGACGACGAGGTGCTGGCTTGCGGTGGCACACTCGCCCGGTTAAGCCAGCGCAACTGTCACATCCACGTCGCCATTGTCACGGACGGAGCCAAGGGCGATCCGCTGAATTATTACGCCGACGACGACGTGGCACGGCTGCGCCGCGCGGAATCCAGATCGGCCCTCGGACTGCTTGGGATCGAGAATGTCCATTTTCTCGGTTATCCCGATGGAGGCTTCCAGGTTACCAGCGAGGCCCTGACTTGCTTCGGTAAGCTGTTGAGCGACATCCGTCCGGATTGGCTTTTCTTGCCATCACCGCTCGATTATCATCGCGATCATGTCAATGTCGCCCTGGCGACAGTCCGTGCCTGGGAGAGCGATGGCTACCAGGCACGCGCCTTCCTTTGGGAGTTCTGGCAGCCGCTGCCCGCCACCTGGGTGGTGGATATTGGCGAGGTCTTCGAGTTGCGCCAGCAGGCCGCCCACCGTTATGTAGTACCCCATCGCTATTGCGATTACTCGAGCGCGTGCGCGCAACTCACCGGCTTTCGTGGGTTTTATCTCGAAGGGGGGGGGCATGCCGAGGCCTTCATGGAACTTGATCCGGCCTGCGTCTGGCCAATGGTTGATCATCTCCTCGGCCTGCGCGCCTTCCAGGAGCAGGCACTGAATGGCGGATCAGGCCAAACAGCCCTGGGTGAAGGACTTGCCGAGGAGTCGCTCGACTTAAGGCACGCCTAAATGATAATCATCACCAGGATTTAACGATGAAGAACACCGTACTGACCGTTTTTCTGGTACTTGCAGGCCTGACCCAGGCTGTCGATCTCGGGGCCGTGGAGGTTGCCGCCGATGTTGAGGCCGCCAACAAGCTCCTTGAAACCATGCAAATGGCGGCCTCGGGCACAGGACCATCAGCGGCGGAGGCGCGTCTGCCGAAACCCATCGAGGCGGGCGTCATGGCTCTGTTCCCGGAACCGTTCGAGGGCTGGCGCGCCGGCCCTCCTCGGGCTCGCGAGGACCTGGCCACCCAAGCCATGGTGGCTAACAGCTACCTGCGGCGTTACCTCCGCGAGGATGGCGCCCAGGTAACCCTGGGGTTGGTCATCGACGCACCCATCTTCCCTGTCCTATCCATGGCGGTGCGCGCGCCACTGGCATCGGGCAAGCACGACGGCTTGAAGGCCTATACCCTTTATACCCTTGACGAATGGTCCGGTACGCTTGATCGCAAGGGTGAAGAATCCTACACCATCACGCTGGTCGTCGAAGATCGGCTTTTGGTCCAAGGGCATAGCACCGGCACCCCGGATCCCTGCGCTTTGGATGAATATATCCGGGCGCTGGATGTCGATGCGATCCTGGCGGTACTGCCCAAGAAGTGATCGCCACCAGGGCCCGCCTCCACGGGCGCCAGGGATGCTTGCCGCCCCCCCATCCGGCAAACTCAGCCGGCGCCCGGCGAACTTTGCCGCCATCACCCTAGATGTTTTGATGCCTGACTACTCCTGGCAGCTAGGGGGCTTCGATAACTAAGTCATTGCGCTCACTGAATAATACCGAATCGAACAAGGGTGCGAAAAGCTCGGCGCCGCTCAAGCTCAGATGATGGGAATCAGAATAATAACCCTGGTTTTCCCTGGATGCGTAACAGTTAAGATCGTCACACAATAGGTTGTGAGGGTAGATTCGAACCAGATTTTTCCTGTCTCCGAGACCATCTAGCCAATCAAATGCGACTTGGGTTGTGGTCAGAAACTCCCGCGTAGGCTGAGAAACCGATTTTATCCTGTTGCTATTGCCATGGATGCCACCAGGCGCGACGGATACCCGGGACCCCAACTCTGGCACGGGATAAACAATGACAACTTGTTTGCCGGCGACCAATAACCGGTCAACGGTATCGTGAAAAGCTTTCGTGATCGGCTCCCGATCAGGCAAGAAGGCGACACGGGCAAACCAGGAGGCGAGGACAACGCTATGGACTGACGGCGACTGGAGAATACTTTCCATGGCCACCTCCTGTAATCGGGCACAGGCTGCCCGCCATTTCTGGTTGGCAAGTTGCCATCCAGGCGTGGGAGGGCAAGACCACATGGCAAAGGAAAGCACCGATTGCCCCCTGCGCTCGGCCAGCCTGCCAAGCATCGCCGAAAATACCGCGGCGTGACTATCACCCCAGAGCACGACCGTCGTTGGTGAATTCGCAGCCCCATAGAAGCACCCCGCCGAATCCGGCCGAGGCGAAATACATTCCTCCTGCCGGGGATCGCGATCCTGGGTGGCACTCAACATGGGGGCCAGATCCTCGGCGTACCGATCAAGCCAACCGCCAGTCAGTTCGCCATGCACTCCCACACCCAACAGGACGGCCATGACCCCGCCAGAGACAAGAAACAGGATAGGCTGGGACAAGATCCCATCCTGGCCGCGGAAAGGGCGCTCAATAAACCTCCAGGATAAGCTGGCTACCGCCAAGGACACCGTGAGCAGGCCGAGGATTGCGAGCCCGGAAGGCTTGGTTCCCGCCCAGTGAGCAAAAAAGACCAGAAGAGGCCAATGCCATAGATACAGCGAGTAAGAGATGCGCCCAAGGAACACACTGATCTTGTTCATCAGCAGCC
>JBATOB010000197.1:0-8577 GCA_049290655.1 Chromatiaceae bacterium
TCGAGGTCGCACCCGCCACTTGCGTCCTTTCTCTATTCGGCGATGGGATTGCCTACCTCGGCCTTGTAGGGCGTGACCGGCTCAGTCTCGGCCATCCTAGCCTTGGTGCCGGGCAGGATCTCGAAGCGCGGGTCGAAGTCCACCATGATCGAGGCGATCTTCTTCAAGATCCCCGCGTCGCCGGTCGCCTTAGCGGTGCCCCCGGCGATCTGTTGCTCGAAGGTTTTCAGCCCCATCATCGTCTGCTCCAGGTCAGACCGGTTGATAGTGAGGGTGAGATCCGCCTTGTCGGCCTGGAAGCCCTCGATGTTGGTGAGGGTCGCGTTCTCCAACTCGACCAGGTATTTCTCGCCATTGTCCGGCGTGATCAGGTTGATGGTGTAGCGCATCCCCTCGGCCTTGCGGCTGTCCATGCGGATGCCGAGGAAGTCGAGCCAGAGGCCGGTGGACATGGCCCGGATGGTGTCAGGACCGGCGGTCTGGGCAATCTCGCCCTGCGGAATGCCGTTGCGCAGCTCATAGGCTCCGGCCAGGAAGCTGTTGCGCAGTCCTGGGTTCTCCTGCTGGTAGCCGATCTGCTCGAAGGTGTCCGCCAACAGGTCCTTGGCGGCCTGATTCTGCGGCTCCGCCTGCACCAGCCTGTTCAGAATCTCCTGGGCGTAGAGATAGGCCCCCTCGTCATTGAGCTGCCGACCGCGGGCCAGGATCTTCTCGGCGCCGCCCATCATCTCGACATAGAGCGGGGCGGAATCACCCGGCGAGAGTGGGATCAGGGTTGCCGGATTGGCATCCCAGAAGCCGAGGAAGCGTTGAATCACACCCCGGCTGTTGTGCTCAGGCGAGCCGTGATAGCCACGGGCATACCATTTGTCTTGCAGGCTCTTTGGCATCTCATAGACGTTGTGGACCTCGTTGATGGTCACGCCCTGATTGGCGAGATGCAGCACCTGGTTGTTCAGGTTAGCGTAGAGATCGCGCTGGGCACGCAGCACCTCCTGAATCCGCCCGTTGCCCCAACGGGGCCAATGGTGGGCCGCGAACATCACCTCGGCCTGGGTACCGAACAGGTGGAGCGACTGGTTCAGGTACTTGGACCAGTTCAGCGGATTACGCACCGGCGCGCCGCGCAGGGTATAGATGTTGTGCATGCCGGCCATGACGTTCTCGGCCATCCACAGTACCTTGGTGTCGGGAAGCCAGGTGTTCATCTCCGTCGGCGCTTCCGTATGCGGTGTGAGCTGGAAGACCATTCGGATGCCATCGACATCGATCTCCTCGATGGGCTTGGTGATGAACCGAGTCGGCGCAATCAGGCCGACGGCACCGGCCGACACGCCCTGGCCGAGACCCTGGCTGACGTAACCATAGGGACTACGCGGCAGCAGGGTGCCATACTGATAAAAGAGCCGGCGGTTCATGGCGTTACCGGCGAAGACGTTCTCCGAGACCAGGGCCTCCATGAACCCGTCGGGGGCTATGATAGCCACCTTGCCGGCCCGCACGTCCGCCTCGTCGACGATGCCGCGCACCCCGCCCCAGTGGTCGGCATGGTCATGCGAATAGATGACGGCCGTGACGGGCCGACCCTCGCCCACGTGCTCCTGCAAAAGCTTCAGTCCCGCACGCGCCGTCTCCGCGCTCACCAGGGGATCCAACACAATCCAGCCGGTCTTGCCGCGGATGAAGGAAATCTGGGCAAGGTCGAAACCGCGGACCTGGTAAATGCCCGGGCTCACCTCGTAGAGCCCGTAGTTGTTGTTCAATTTGGCGATGCGATGCAGGGACGGGTGGATGCTGTCGAATTCATCCTGTTGGTCGATGAATTGGTACTGCTCCATATCCCAGGCGACATGGCCGGCATCCGCCATGATCTGGAGATCCTTCATCGGGGCGATTAAGCCCTTGTTATTTTCGTCGAAATCCCGGGTATCGGCGAAGGGCAGGGATGCCCGTGCCTGCTTGAGTATTTCGATCGTGAATGTTGACGGGGCCTTGCCCTTGGGGTCGAAGTGCCCCGGATGGGAGGCGGCAGGGGTCGTGGCGGTATTCGCCCCCGCCGATTCACCTTGAGCCTGCTGCCCCTGGAGGCTTGCTTGCGCATACTCTGCGGGCATCTGGTAAGGAACGCCGGCCCAGAGACGAATGGCCGAGTCCAGATTCACGGCCGCCGGGTCCTTCCAGACATACCCGAAGGTTTCATCGAACCATTGCCGGTTCGAAAACAGGATTTGCTTGACGCAATCGGGAGTCGAGATCGCAACCCCCGCCTCGCGAATGCGCGAGCAGACTCCGGAGAGGTTTTCTCCGCGGCTCAAGGTAAAGGTGGCTCCCGGTGTCGCGTTGGCGGTCGTTGCCGCACCCAGCGTGGGGCTCAGTAACGCTGACGTAGCAAGCAGCAGGGTGATTTTCCGTAGGGATTGGGGTTGCATTGGTATCCTCGCGATGATGGCTAGGGCCAGGGTGATTCGGGTTGAAGTTGGAAAGAGAAAAAATGCGGGGCGGTGGTAGGCTCTTCAGAACCGCGCCGTGAAGCCGAGCAAAGGGCCGTTGAAGTCGAGATCGACATCGCGCCCATCGATCGGCTTATCGATGGAGACATAACGCCAGCCGCCCTGAACCGACCAGCGATCGTTGATTTGGTAGCCGAGGCTGGCGAAAAGCTGCCAGGTGAGGTCGGAGCCGACACCAAAACCGCCCAGATCGGCGAGTGCGGTGGCGAACCACTGGTCGGTGATCGCGAGGCGGGCCCGAGCACCGAGTAGCGGATCGATCCAGTTCGTGCTCATGCCGAGGCGTTGCCCAGGCAGCAAGCCGGGAGACAGCGACACGTCGATGTCCACGGCATAAATCCGCAGGCCAGCCATGAGGTCAAGGGCGACGCGGTCGTCCTCATGGACCCGATAGGCGGCATAGCCGCTCAGTGCCTTCGCTTGGATCTCCATCCGTGCCCGTGAAAAGAGCAGCCCCAGCGGGGTGTCCCGGCTTTGCGTAAGATCGGCGTAAAAGAGGTCGGCGATCAGACCCCAGGGACCCTTACGGGCCTCGAACACGCCCATGAAGGCGACATCCAGCTTGTCCAGTACGTCTCGGTGGCTCTTATCAACGGCAAGCCTTCCCCAGTCCGTCTCGACCCGGGTCGAGATACTGGGTACCCACACATAAGGCGAGAGCGCGAAGCTCCAGTCGGAATTTTGCGCCGTTGCTGGTCCGACGACCATCAGAGCCAAGCAGGCAACCGTTGCCTTCACAGATGATAGCCTCTGGACAAGGGGAGAGAAATAACAATGATGAGTATAAGTTTACCGAGGGTATAGTCATGCCTGCGCCGCTATTTGTCCAATGCATTTTTTCTTGCTATTCGATACCCCATGCACATCAAGATCCGAAGACACACCCCTAATAGCCGCTCGGATTCGCTTTGGACCGGACTTGCCTGGAAGGGTATCCACCACCACCCGCCGGGACTCGGTCGCAATGGGTGAGGTATCCTCCGCATCATTGCACCCTGCCATGGCCCCTGGATTCATGGCCGCGGGGATGCGCGTGATATGCTGATTCCACCCTGAAGGACCCTGCCCTTTTGCCCGATAGGCCCCCGGGGTCCGCGAAGCCCCCCCCTTGATGGGCCAAGCCATTCCTGCCCCCTATCCAATGAGAACGCCATGACTCCGGAACTGATGGGGGTCCTCCTCCTGCTCGCCGCGGCTATCATCATGTTCGCCCTCAACCGGCCCCGGGCGGATGCCGTCGCCCTGATGATGATGCTGGCCCTGCCCTTCACCGGCATCATTACTATCGGCGAGGCCATCGCCGGCTTCAGCAACTCCAACATCGTGCTCATTGGCGCCATGTTCGTGGTCGGCGAGGCCCTGGCGCGGACCGGTGTCGCCAAGGCCGTTGGCGACTGGCTCGCGGACCGGGGCGGCAGCAGCGCCTGGTTACTGACCCTGCTCATCATGCTGGCGGTGGGCCTGCTCGGCTCTCTCATAAGCAGCACGGGGGTCGTGGCCATCTTCATCCCGGTCGTGCTACGCATTGCCGACCGGACCGGGCTCGACCCAGCCAAGCTCCTCATGCCCATGGCCTATGCCGCCCTGGTCAGCGGTATGCTGACCCTGGTGGCCACCTCCCCCAACCTGATCATCAACTACGAGCTCATGCGCACCGGTGTCGAGGGCTTGGGCTTCTTCAGCTTTACCCCCTTCGGCCTGCCGATCCTGGTCGTGACCATCCTCTACATGCTGGTGGCGCGGCGCTGGCTGCGCTCGACCCAGTCGGACGCAGCCAGCGGGCGGCCCCAACCGGAAATGATGGATTGGATCGACCGCTACGACCTGGCGAATCGGGAATATCGGGTGCGGGTCCTGCCAGGGTCCTCCCTGGTGAGGCAACCGCTGGGCGAGATCGATCTGCCCCAAAAAATCGGGGTGAGGGTGCTGCTCATCGAGCGCGGCACCGGGGCCTCCCGGCGGATACTGGCACGCTCGCCGGAGACCATCCTGGAGGTGGATGACATCCTGTTGCTGGACGTTGACAGCGATCGGGCCGATGCCAAAATCCTTAGCGCCCGCTACCGGGTCGAGGTCTTGCCTCGCTCCCAGCGCTATTTCATCGATAAGGCCGATGATGTCGGCATGATCGAGGTCATGGTCCCGCAGGAGTCTCAGCTTATCGATATGACGGTGGCCGAGGCCATGGAACTCACCGACGCCCAGTTGACGGTGGTTGGCCTGCGCCGGGGCCGCGACCCTCACCCACCCTACGGTATCCGCGAGGAGATCCTGCGCGGCGGCGACACCCTGCTCCTGGCCGGACCCTGGAAGCCGCTCCGCCAGCTCCAGAAGGGCGGGCACGACCTGGTCGCCCTGAATCTCCCCAAGGAATTCGACGAAGTCCTGCCCGCGGCCAAGAAGGCCCCTCAAGCCATCCTGGTCCTGATCCTGACGGTGACCCTCATGGCCACGGGCATCATCCCCAACGTCCACGCCGCCCTTCTCGGCGCCTTCCTCATGGGCGCCTTCGGCTGCATCAAGATTGATAAGGCCTATCGGGCTATTCAGTGGAAGACCCTCGTCATGATCGTCGGCATGATGCCCTTCGCCCTGGCCCTGGAACGGACCGGTGGCGTCGATCTGGCGGCGAATGCGCTCGTGCAGGTGGTGGGCGCGGCGCACCCCCACGTCATCCTGGGCGCCCTCTTCGCCATTACCGTCACGACCGGCCTCTTTATCGTCAATACCGCCAATGCCGTCCTGCTCATCCCCATCGCCCTGGCGGTCGCCCACCACCTGGGGGCCTCGCCCTACCCCTTCGCCATGATCGTGGCCCTGGGTGCCTCCGCCACCTTCATGACCCACATCTCTCCCATCAACATCCTGGTCCAAAGCAAGGGTAACTATGGCTTTATCGACTTCGTGCGCATCGGCTTGCCCCTGACCCTCATCATCGGCATCACAGCGGTCTTCATGGTGGCCTGGTTGTTACCCTTATACTGATGCCCCTGGTCGCCACCCAACGCCTTAGTCCTACTACAATACCGGCTGTGATAGCCTGCCCAGCCCCCAACCACGGAACCCCCTCTCATGGACATGAAAACCCCCAAACCCAGCCGCCCCCCGGTCCACATCGACCTCGCCCTCCAGGGAGGCGGGTCCCATGGTGCCCTGACCTGGGGGGTGCTGGACCGGCTGCTTGAGGAGGACTGGCTGGTGATCGAGGGCATCTCGGGCACCTCGGCGGGGGCCATGAACGCGGCGGTACTCTGCGACGGCTTTGTCCGGGCTGGGCCCCAGGGAGCGCGGGCGGCGTTGGAGGACTTCTGGCGGCAGGTCGCGGAGGCGGCCCGGTGGAGCCCCCTGCAGCGGACCCCCTTGGACAGGCTCATGGGGCGCTGGACCCTGGACCAATCACCGGTCTTCATCGCCTTCGAACTCGCCGCGCGGATGATCTCGCCCTACAACATGAACCCCGCCGCCTACCACCCCTTGCGCGACATCCTGGCCAAGTCCATCGACGTCAAGCGACTGGCGGTCTCTCCCATCAAGCTGTTCATCACGGCCACCAAGGTCAGCACGGGACGCGGCCGAGTCTTTCGCAACGCGGAAATCTGTCCGGAGGTCCTGCTCGCCTCGGCCTGCCTGCCCACCCTCTTCCAGGCCATCGAGATCGAAGGCGAGGCCTACTGGGATGGGGGCTACGCCGGTAACCCGACCATCACCCCCCTGGTGAGGGAGTCCGATGCCCACGACACCATCCTGATCCAGATCAATCCCGTGGAGCGCCCGGACACGCCGCATAACGCCAGCGAGATCCATAACCGTCTGAATGAGATAGCCTTTAATGCCCCCCTGCTTAAGGAGCTGCGCATGATGGCCCTGTTGCGCCAGGTGGCGGACCCGGGTCAATCCGAGGGCGCGCGCTGGGCGGCGATGCGCATGCACCGTATTTCCAGCCCCCTGATGCTGGAGTTGGGCTATTCCTCAAAGATGAACGCCGAGTGGGAATTTCTGTGTCTGTTGCGGGACGAGGGCCGACGCCAGGCCGAGCTGTTCCTGGAGCAACATGGCGACGATCTGGGCCACCGCTCGTCGCTGGACCTCGACACCTTTATTGACTGGGAGTAACCCCGGAAAAGAGATCCTCCATCAAGTGGCGGTTGTGGTCGGCCAGATCGGCCTCAAGGTCCCTGACCAGGGCCATGAATAACTGGGCCGCTGGCGAAAGCAAGCGGTTTCTCAAATAGATGAAGCCATAATTCAGCCTTAGCCAGGGTGCCCGAAAGGGGAGGATGCACAAGTCTCCGCGACGCCCTCCGGACTCTATCTGCAAGGGGGCCAGGACGCCAAAGGCGTCACTTGCCATAATGATGGCCTGCGCCGTCGCCAGGTCATCGACCGTCTTGTGGGGAATGATGTCGCCGGTGGTCTCCTCGATGCGACTCTTGCCGGGCATCAGTCCAGCTCCACGCACCGGGACCCGAATCGAGACCAGCGGGTAGGCATCCAGATCGGCCTTCGCCAGGCTCTCAAGCCCGAGCAAGGGGTGCCCGGGGCGACAGCACAGGACTAACTCGTGTTGACCGATGGGTTCGACTTGCAGGCGTTCATCGCCCGAGAAGCTGCTCAGTTCCGCGAAACCCAAGTCAACGGAGCGCGCCAGGACCTGATCCGCCACCACCCGCCAACTGCCATGAAGCACCTTGCAGGCCAGATTCGGATGCCGCCGCATGAGTTCCCCCACGGCCTGGCGGCCAGAAAGTTCCGAGGCGTAGGCCCCCATGGCGACGGCGAAGATCCCCGTCTCGATCCCCTGTAACAGGCGGATCTCCCGCTCCAGCTCTTCCGCTTCCTCGATGATCACCGCGGCACGCCGCAACAGCGCCTCGCCGTAGAGCGTCGGCGTAACCGCGACGCTCTGTCGGTCGAAGAGGGGCACCCCCAGCCCCTCCTCCAGACTCTGGATACTGCGCGACAAGGCGGGCTGCGACAGATGCTGCGCCGCGGCAGCCCGATGGAAATTGCCGTGACGGCCAAGCGCCAGGGCATGGGCCAATTGTTGTAACTTGATCATGATGCGCCAAGGGTATAATGAACCCCTCATTCAATTCTCAACGGATTTATCTGGACTGAGGCATGGGACTCCTGGGAATTCTGCTCGGCCTCGCCATCCTGATCGGCTTTGCTTACCGGGGCTGGAGCGTCCTCTTGCTCGCCCCGGCCGCCGGCATGGTCGCCACCCTCTTCACCAGCGAGCCCCTGCTCGCCCACTGGACCCAAACCTTCATGGGCAGCGCGGCCGGCTTCCTCGCTCAGTTCTTTCCCCTCTTCCTCCTCGGTGCCCTCTTTGGCAAGCTGATGGACGATAGCGGCTCGGTTACCGCCATCGCCCACTTCATGAGCGCCAAGCTAGGCCCGCGCCGCGCCGTTTTGGCGGTGGTCCTGGCCGGCGCCCTGGTGACGTATGGCGGGGTCAGTCTCTTTGTCGCCTTCTTCGTCCTGGCGCCCATGGCCCAGGCCCTGTTTCGCGATGCCAGGATTCCGGGACACCTGGCGCCGGGGGCCATCTGGCTGGGCGCCGCGACCTTCACCATGTCGGCCATGCCTGGCACCCCCGCCATCCAGAACGCCATCCCCATGCCCTTCTTTGGCTCCACGCCCTTCGCCGCGCCGGGCCTGGGACTGATCGCCTCCGCCATCATGCTGGTCTTCGGACTCTGGTGGCTGGGTCTCCGTGTCGCCAAGACGCGGCGCCAGGAGCCTCGGGCGGGCGACGTCCCCACCCACTCGTCCGCGCCAGACGCAGCGGCCGAGGACCCCCTGGTACGCGAGCGTTCTACCATCGTCCAGAACTTTGACCCGCCGGAGATGCACCATGGCCATCGCAGCGCGGGCCTGCCCTCGGCCCTGGTGGCCTTCCTGCCCCTGATCGTGGTAATCGGGGTGAATCTCCTCATGTCCCTGGTCGTCCTGCCCAGGCTGCACCTGGATTTTCTGGCCGAGGACCGCTGGGGACCCACCTCGCTCCAGGCCGTTGGGGGTATCTGGGCGGTGCTCATCGCCCTTTTCACCGCCATCCTGG
>JBATOB010000198.1:0-14213 GCA_049290655.1 Chromatiaceae bacterium
CAGCGACCTCGGGCGATCCACGGCTACTTCCCACCGATCAGCGTCTACCGGGCCATGATGGAACGTCTTAACCAGCCCGAGAACTCCGTTCACTGACAAGTGTTGCAATTGATATTGGACTCCGCCCGATTTTTCATGGTATTGTCTCTTGGAGAATCAAACAATTGCCGTATTCATCACCCTGATCCGTGTTGTCCAAGGCAGCGACAACTATCAAAGTGTGGCCTATCAGAAGCGGGTTCCCTTGTCGATCCCCGGCTGGGATTGAATTGCCAGAAGTGGCACGAGTCTCCGCCATGATGCATAGGATAATAGCCACAATGGCCCAAGTGGTCAGTGCGCTGGCAAACAAAGAGCTGGCGTTCTTGAGAGCCAATTGTCGTAAATGCCGCTAAAGGCTCTCTCGGTCCAACAGGTGGAGTCGTCCTGACTCTTCTCCTCAATCTCCTTTAAATTGGAAATCGACGGGCTCCCCGGCTTTCACCCTAAACCTGGTCTCTGTTCGCTAGTGCACCGATGGCCTTGGCGCTGAGTTTCACAATGCGAAGGTAGAAGCTGTGCCGTGCGCACCCCGAGGTGTCAAGGGTGCCGTCCCAGCGGGGAACTCACATGATGAAGACAGGGTATGAGCGCCGGCGTCGTTCGCGACCGGAGACCCCGGGGGGAGATACGGATCCCATCCGGTTTGAACTTTTCGGCACCCGCCGGCTGGAGGAACATGCCGCCAGTCTGGCGGTGGCCCAAACCCTTGACCTGGATCGTCGGGCGGGCCATAAGCTGTTGCCGCGGGTGCGCGAAAACGCCCGAATTCTGGTGGAGGTCTACACCGCCATCAGTCATTCATCCGCCGAGCAACGTGCCATCACCCCCGCGGCCGAATGGCTCCTCGATAACTTCCATATCATCGAGGAGCAGGTCCACGATATCGGGGTCCATCTGCCCGAGCGCTACTATCGGGGCCTGCCTAAGCTCGCCAGCGGCTTTCTCTCCGGCTATCCGCGGGTCTATGGCATCGCCTGGGCGCTGGTGGCGCGCACGGATAGCCGCTTCGACCCCGAGCTTCTGGCCCTGTTCCTGCGTGCCTATCAAGGCGTCCAACCCCTAACCCTGGGCGAGTTGTGGGCCATCCCCGTGACACTGCGGATCGTCCTTCTGGAAAACCTGCGCCGCCTGGCGGTACTCATCAGGAATGCCCAGGCCGGTAGGGGCCTTGCCGACGTCTTTGTGGATGCCCTCGAACACGCCGTCGGCCAAAACGAGGAGTCAAGCCCGTTAAGTGCCCTGGGTACCATGCCCGCGCCCATACTGCGCCAGTCCTACGCCGTCCAGATCGCCCAACGCCTGCATGACCCCCATCCGGGGGCGGCCCCATTACTTGACTTTCTCAACACCTGGCTGACCGAGGAGGGGGTGACGCTCGATGAGGTCGTGCATCGGGAACATGCCGACCAGGTCGCCGCCAACACCACGGTGCGTAACATCATCACCAGCATGCGGGCTATCTCGGCCTTCGACTGGCGTGAGTTCGTAGAGCAGGTCAGTCTGGTGGACCAGTGCCTGCGCGCGCGGGGCGGCTACGCGGACATGGATTTTCTTACCCGTGATCGCTACCGGCACGCTATCGAGGACCTGGCGCGGCGCTCCCCCGAGGAGGAGTTGACGGTTGCCCAGCGCCTGATGCGCAAGATCGCTATTTTGGCGGATGACAACCCCACGGCGCCGCCGCTGGACCCCGGGTATTTCCTGATCGGGGAGGGCCGGGGGGCCTTTGAGCAGGAGGTGGGATTTCGTCCGCCGCCGCCGCAACGGCTGCTGCGGCGGGTGATGGCTGCCGTGGGGATGGCCTATCCGGGTGGGATTCTGCTACTGACGGCCGGCATACTGGTAGCTCTGCCCATAGGCGCGGGTCTTGGCTGGGGGGCCTCGCTCCTGATCGGGTTGTGCGCCTTCTTTCCAGCTTCGGACATGGCCACCGACCTGGTAAACCGTTTGGTGGGCGCGTTCCTGCCGCCCCGCCATCTGCCTCGGCTGGAATTGAAGTCCGGCATCCCGGCGAGCCTTCGCACCTGCGTGGTCGTGCCCACCCTGTTCGTGGACGCGGCGGGGGTTGCGAGGCAGGTCGAGCAGATGGAGGTCCGTTATCTGGCCAATCCCGAGGGGGATGTTACCTTTGCCCTCTTGTCGGATTGGTCCGACGCGGACCAGGAGACCCTGCCCACGGACGCGCCCTTGCTGGATCTCGCCCGGGCCAGCGTGGCGGTCCTCAATGCCAAATACGGGGGCGCGCGCTTCTTCGTCTGCCATCGGCGGCGCCAATGGAATCCTGGTGAGCGCAAGTGGATGGGCTGGGAGCGGAAACGCGGCAAACTCCATGAATTCAACCGGCTGTTGCGGGGCGCCACCGACACCTCCTTCCTTAGCCCGGCGGACCAGGAGGCCCCCGCCGCGCCGGCGGGCGTCCAGTATGTGCTCACCCTGGATGCGGATACCCGGCTGCCCATGGGTGTGGTGACCCAGTTAGTGGGTACCGCTGCCCATCCCCTGAATCGGCCGGTCTTCGATCCTATCGCCGGCCGGGTCGTGTCCGGCTACGGCATTCTCCAGCCCCGCGTCACCCCGACCCTGCCCCTGCGGCGGGAATGTTCTCTCTTCCACCGCCTCTTTTCCGGCGCCAGCGGCACGGATGCCTATTCCAGCCAGGTGTCCGAGGTTTACCAGGATCTCTTCGCGCAGGGGACCTTCTCCGGCAAGGGCCTATACGAGGTGGACATCTTCGAGGCGGCACTGGCCGGGCGGGTACCGGAAAATACTCAGCTTAGCCATGACCTCTTCGAGAGCGAGTTCGCACGCTGTGGCCTGGTCACCGATATCGAATTCTTCGAGGAGTTTCCCTATCACACCGCCGTGGTTGACTCCCGCGCCCACCGCTGGACCCGGGGCGATTGGCAGTTACTGCCCTGGATACTGGGATTACGCCGGGAGGGGCCGGGCCGCAATCTGACCTCCCTTGGGCGCTGGAAGATGCTGGACAACCTGCGCCGCTCCCTGTCGGCGCCTGGGGCCTTTTGCACCCTGGTTGCCGCCTGGGCGATCCCGGGGGCGCCCCAGGGCTTGCTGGTCGGCTTCGTCCTGTTGGCCCTGGGGATGCCCGCCTGGATGGCGCTCGGCAACGGGTTGGTGCTACCCGGCGGCGGCGCCCCATTCGCGACCCACCTGCGCCTGACGGTGCGGAATCTGCTGATGGGGCTGGGTCATGCCCTGGTGGCCCTGACCTTGCTGGCCCATCAGGCCTGGCTGATGGTCCATGCCATCGGTACCACCCTGGGCCGGCTGCTCCTGACCCGCCGCCACCTGCTGAAATGGGTCACCGCCCTCCAGGCCAAGACCGCCTCGGGTCAGGCCCTCAAGACGTTGATCCGGCCGCTGACTAGCGCGACCGGAGTGATTCTGGCGGCTACGGTGGTGGTGTCGATCGGCAACCCGGCCAGCCTCCCGAGCGCCGCACCCTTCCTGCTGCTGTGGTGGCTGGCGCCCTTGGCCTCCCGCGCCCTGAGCCGGACTTCGCGTCCCCCGGCCTGTGAGGCCCTGACCCCCGCCGAGACCGCCCAACTACGCGAGCTTGGGCGGCGCACCTGGCGTTTCTTTACCACCTTTGTGACGGCGCGGGATCATTATCTGCCGCCGGACAACTTCCAGGAGGACCCCCAGCCGGTCATCGCCCACCGTAGCTCGCCCACTAATTTCGGCCTTTATCTGTTGTCCGTGCTGGCCGCCCGCGATTTCGGCTGGCTCGGTCTCTACGATGCCGTCGCGCGCCTGGAGGCGACCCTGGGTACCCTGACCCGGCTGCCGCGGCTGCATGGGCATTTCTTCAACTGGTATGACACCCGCGACCTGCATCCGCTGGAGCCCCGCTATCTCTCGACCGTGGATAGCGGCAATCTGGCGGGGCATCTGCTGACCCTGGCCGAGGGCTGCCGGGAGGCGGCCAGACAGCACCTGCCAGCCGCCGTGGCCTGGGCTGGCCTGGCGGATACTCATCGCATCCTGACCGCTGCTCTGGCGGCGACCCGGGAGCGGCGCACCCTGATCGTGACCCGGGAGGAGTTGTGGGACACTGCCGCCGCCCTCGGCGCGCGCCTGGCTGGTCCGCCCCTGAGTGGGGCCGACTGGCAGCGCTTGACCCGGGATGCCGAGACCCTGGCGGACCTGGCGCGGGCCTATGCGGCGGAGTTGGCGGACCTGGAGGGTGATCCCAGCCTGGATTTGGCAGCCCGCGACTGGGCCGAACTCCTGCGGGACGACATTGCCTCCCACGCGCGGGATCGGGCCGCTGGGTTGAGAGAGACGTGCCCCACGGGCGACACCATCCCCCTGGCCCTGGCCCAACGCCTGGAGGTCCTGGCAGGCACCGCCGAGCGGCTGTGCGAGGAGATGGACTTCGGCTTCCTGTACGATCCGGAGCGTCAGCTCTTCGTGCTCGGTTACCGGGTAGCCGAGGGCCTGGTGGACGACAGCTATTACGACCTGCTCGCCTCCGAGGCGCGGCTCACCAGCCTGGTCGCCATCGCCAAGCGGGATGTCAACAGCAGCCACTGGTTCCACCTGGGCCGCCAGATGACCCGCGCCGCCCGCGATACGGTACTGCTGTCCTGGTCAGGCTCCATGTTCGAGTATCTGATGCCCTCCCTGGTCAGCTTCACGCCCCGCTACAGCCTGGTGGACCAGACCTGCCGCGGCGTGGTGCGGCGCCAGATCAGCTACGGTCGGGAGCGGGGGGTGCCCTGGGGTATCTCGGAGTCGGCCTTCAATCAGCGAGACCTGGAGTTCACCTACCAGTACTCGGCCTTCGGTGTCCCGGGCCTGGGCCTCAAGCGCGGGCTGGCCGAGGATCTGGTCATTGCCCCCTACGCGACCGCACTGGCGGCCATGTACCTGCCCCAGGCCGCCGCCCGCAACTTTGCCCACCTGGTGCGGGCGGGTGCCCTGGGCCGCTACGGGCTCTACGAGGCCCTCGACTACACCCCTGAACGGTTGGCGGAGGGCCAGCCGGTGGCCATCGTGCGTTGCTACATGGCCCACCATCAGGGGATGTCCCTGGTCGCCTTGGACAATGTGATTCACGACGGGGTGATGCGTCACCGCTTCCACGGCATCCCACGGATCCAGGCCACTGACCTGCTGCTGCAAGAGCGCAACCCCCGCGGAGCCGATACCCGGGGCCCGCGGGTCATCAAGGTCCATACCGCGGCCCAGGTGATGGTGGTGGCGCCGGTGCGCCGTCTGCCCTCACCGACCTCGGCGGTGCCCTCTACCCAGTTGCTGTCCAACGGCCACTATACGGTGATGGTTACTGCCGCGGGCGCCGGCTACAGCACCTGGGAAGGGCTAGCGGTGACCCGCTGGCGGGAAGACAGGACGCGGGACGACCGCGGCAGCTTCCTCTATCTGCGGGACTCGGCGAGTGGAAGGGTATGGTCCGCCGGCTATCAGCCCACCCGGGCGGTCCCGGACCGCTACGCGGCCGTCTTTCGGGAGGACCGGGTACGCCTTACCCGCACCGACGGGGCCATCGCCAGCGAGTTGGAAATCCTGGTCTCTCCGGAGAATGACGCGGAGATCCGCCACCTCTGCCTGACCAATCAGGGCCCGCAAACGGTGGAGATCGAACTGACCTCCTATGCGGAGATCGTGCTCGCCCCCCCGCGGGCGGACCTGGCCCATCCAGCCTTCTCCAACCTCTTCGTCCAGACCGAGTTTCTGCCCCAGTTCCACGGGCTGCTCGCCCGGCGCCGGACCCGCGGCGCCACCGACCCCCAGGTCTGGGCCGCCCACCTCCTGTCACGCTTCGATACCCTCAATGGGCTCCAGTACGAGACCGACCGCGCCCGCTTCATTGGGCGTGGTCAGACCACGCGGGCACCGGTGGCGGTGATGGCCGGCGGGCCATTGAGCAACACCGTCGGCGCCGTGCTCGACCCGATCTTCAGCCTGCGCACCCGGGTGCGCATCCCGGCGGGGGGGACCGCTCAGGTCACCTTTACCACCCTGGCCGCCGGGTCGCGGGAGGCGCTCCTGGCCCTGGCCGACCAGTACCACTATCCCGCTACCATCGAGCGAGTCTCGGCCCTAGCCTGGACTCAGGCCCAGGTGCGGTTGCATCACCTGCGCATCTCCCCGGACGAGGCCCAGTTGTTCCAGGCCCTGGCCAATCACCTGCTCTATGCGAACCCCTTACCGCGGCCATCGAGCCGGGTCATGCAGCTCAATCAGGGGAACGTGACGGGGCTATGGCGCCATGGCATCTCCGGGGACAGGCCGATCCTGCTGCTGCGGGTGAGCGAGCCCGAGGAGCGGGGGCTGGTCGATCAATTGCTGCGGGCCCATGAATACTGGCGTCTCAAGGGCCTAGCGGTGGATCTGGTGATCTTTAACGCCAAGACGCTGTCCTATGCCCAAGATCTGCATGACCTCCTGGAGGGCCTGGTACGGGATTGGCAGTCCTGTCACGCTCATCCCGGGACTCCCGGACAGGGGGCTATCCAGGTGCTGTCGGCCGGGCGTTTGAGCGAGGCGGATCAGTTACTGTTGAGCACCGCCGCTCGGGTCGTGCTGGCGACCCGGCGGGGCAGCCTGGCGGAGCAATTGCAGCGGTTCCGGCTGCCTGACCCGGGGTTTGCCACCAGACCGGTGACCCTGCCGGCCCTGGCGTCGTCCGCACCCGCCTCCCGGGTGCTGGCGGTTCCTCCCTTGGAGTTCTTCAATGGCCTGGGCGGCTTCGCGGACGACGGCCGGGAGTATGTGATCGTACTGGACAAGGGCCAATGGACTCCGGCGCCATGGATCAATGTCATCGCTAATCCATACTTCGGTTTCATGGTCTCGGAGTCCGGTGGCGGCTGCACCTGGTCCCTCAATAGCCATGAGAACCAGTTGACGCCCTGGTCCAATGACCCGGTCAGCGATCCGCCCGGGGAGGTCATTTATCTCCAGGATCTGGATACGGGTGAGGTCTGGACCCCGACTGCCTTGCCGATCCGGATCGATCACGCTACCTACATCGCCCGCCACGGCCAGGGTTACAGTCGTTTCGAACATGTCTCCCATGGCATCTACAGCGATCTGCTGCAACTGGTCGCCCCGGAGGACCCGGTCAAGGTCTCCTGGCTGACCCTGCGCAATGACGACAATCGGCCGCGGCGGTTGCGGGTGGTGGCTTATGTGGAGTGGGTGCTGGGATCCAACCGCAGCGTCACGGCGCCCTATGTGGTTACCGAGATCGATGCCGAGACCGGCGCCCTGTTCGCGGTGAACCCCTGGAGCCAGGATTTCGCGGGGCGGATCGGCTTCGCGGATTTGGGCGGCCGGCAGACCGGCTGGACCGGGGACCGGGACGAATTCATCGGGCGCAACGGTGACCTCGCCGCCCCGGCGGCCCTGTTCCGGGTTCCCCGGTTGCCTAACCGCACCGGAGCTGGTCTGGATCCCTGCGCGGCCCTGGAGACAACCCTGGAACTGCGCCCGGGACAGGCGGTTGAGCTGTGCTTTCTGCTTGGCCAGGGGGACAGTCGCGCCCAGGCCAGCGCCCTGGTGCGGCGCTATCGGTCGGCCTCGATTGCGGCCCTCTTGAAGGCGGTCATGGCGGGGTGGGACCTGGTGCTGGGTAAAGTCCAGGCGCGGACCCCGGACCGCGGGCTCGACCTGCTGCTCAACCGCTGGCTGCCCTATCAGATACTGAGTTGCCGGGTCTGGGCGCGGGCCGCCTTCTACCAGGCGGGCGGGGCCTATGGCTTCCGCGACCAGTTGCAGGATGTCATGGCGCTCACCGTCACCCGGCCGGATATCACCCGGGCACAGATCCTGCTGGCGGCGGGGCGTCAATTCGTGGCGGGGGACGTGCAGCATTGGTGGCATCCACCCTCCGGGCGCGGGGTGCGGACCCACATCAGCGATGATCGGGTCTGGTTGCCCTATGTGGTGGCTCACTATCTGGGGGTGACCGGTGATACGGCGGTGCTGGCGGCGGTAATACCCTTCCTCGACGGACTGGCCGTGGCCCCGGGCATGGATGACGCCTTCTACGAACCGGCCCGCTCCGACCAAGAGGCGAGCGTTGCTGTTCACTCCGCCCTTTGACCAGACCCCCCTGGACCCTGGCTATATCAAGGGCTATCTGCCCGGCGTGCGTGAGAATGGCGGCCAATACACCCATGCGGCCATCTGGACCCTCATGGCCTACGCCCTGCTGGGTCAGGGGAACCAGGCGACGGAGTTGCTGCGGATTTTGAATCCTATCCATCGCACGACCAGCCGTACCGGCGCCTATGCCTATAAGGTCGAACCCTATGTGCTGTCAGCGGACATTTATGCCGAGCCGCCCCACGCGCGGCGTGGCGGCTGGACCTGGTACACCGGGGCCGCCGGCTGGTTCTACCGCGCGGGTCTGGAATCCATACTAGGTCTGACCGTGCGCAACCGTCGCCTGCACTTTGCGCCTTGTATCGCCAGTGCCTGGCGTCATTACGGTCTGACCTATCGGCACGGGGAGGGTCGTTACGAAATTCAGGTGGAGAATCCAGAAGGCGTCGAACAGGGGGTGATCAGCATCGATCTGGACGGGGAATCGCAGTCGATCGAGGCGGGTATCTTGCTGGTTGACGATGGCCAGGTCCATCGGGTGCGGGTCAAGCTCGGCTCCATTGACCCCGTTTAGGGACCCTCATCACCAGCCCGCAAGGACCGACCGGGGAGGCAGGCCGAAGGATGGGTCAGAGCCCCGCGCCCGGGCGGCTAACAAGCCGGGGATATCTCGCCAGACCGGGCAGTTACGGAAAGAGGGAGTGATAGCGGGGCCTATCCCTCCCTCTAGGCTGGGGCCAGTGGCGCCAGCCTGTTAGTTACCCGACCCGGTCTCAGCCCTTCAGACCGTTGAAGATGCGGTCGCGGATCTCGTCCACGCCGCCAATACCCTGCACCTTGACGTACTTGGGCGCGCCGGCGCCGCCGTCGGCCGACCACTTGGAATAGTAGGCGATCAGGGGCTCGGTCTGGTCGTGATAGACCTTGAGGCGCGCCTTGACGGTGTCTTCCTGATCATCGTCGCGCTGGATCAAGTCCTCGCCCGTGACATCGTCCTTACCTTCCTCGCGGGGCGGGTTGAAGAGGACATGGTAGGTGCGGCCCGAGCTTAGATGGACGCGCCGGCCGGACATGCGCTTGATGATCTCCTCGTCGGCCACGTCAATCTCGACGACGGCATCGACATAGATGGCGGCGTCGCGCAGGGCGTCGGCCTGGGCGAGGGTGCGCGGAAAGCCATCGAAGAGGAAGCCCTGGCCGCAGTCGTCCTGGGTGATGCGCTCCTTGACCATGCCGATGATGATGTCATCGGAGACCAGGCCGCCCTCGTCCATGATTTTCTTGGCGGCCACGCCGAGTTCGGTGCCGGCCTTGACGTGAGCGCGCAGCATATCGCCGGTGGAGATCTGGGGAATACCGAACTTCTCCTTGATAAAGCCCGCCTGGGTGCCCTTGCCGGCGCCTGGACCACCCAAAAGTATGATACGCATTATAATTTTCCTCCTCGAATCGAATGGACACGCCTCGGTATTCGCCCGAGGCACGAAGGATTTGCTCCGCCCAAGGCGGGGACGAGCAAGTCTGCCACAAGGGGCGGCCGGGGGCTATCCTGACGCGTTACCGTTTCGACTTCAGGCCGAGCGCTCGATTGGATCGATTTCCCAAACCAGGCACCGCCAGGAGTAACACCCTCCACGGGGTGTATGCCGTAGAATCGACGTCCGACGCCAGCGATATCGCACTTTGGCCTAATAACAGGAACCAGGATGAATCTCCCATGCCTCGGCCGATCGTCGGTGGAATGCTGGTGCCCCATTCTTTCCAGGGTTGTGCGGTCCCATCAAGACCTAGAGACCTGGCGGCTGACCTTGGGGCTGCCCGGTTTTCATTAGCGCCGGCCAATAACCCTCATGTCCCACCTCTTCCAGGCCCTGGCCGCGCGCGTAGACGACTGGCGGGCTGCTGACTATCCCTGCCCCGATTACCCGGCCATCCGCGAGATCCTGGAGTTTGCTGTCGAGGACAGCGTCAGCGGCCAATTGCGCTACCTGCGTTGCGCCCAGTTCCGTGCCCTGGAAACCTATTGGTATTTGCGGCTGGTCCTGGGCACTCCCCGGATACCGGACCTGTACGCGGTACTCTTCGAGGACCCCGAGCAACGTTGTGCCGCCATGGGGCTCACCCACCCGGACCTGCTGAAAACGATGGCTTACGGCGGTGGTCCCGCTGCCGTTATCGCCCGCATGCAAACGGACGATGCCTTCGTTCGCCGCTATGCCCTGGAGTCCCTCCGGGAGACTTTCGTCCTGGACTACCCGAGCTATATCCTGGCCTTGGCCATGGGGGCGGGCAAGACCATTCTCATGGGCGCCATCGTCGCTACCGAGTTTGCCCTGGCCCTGGAGGAGACGGACCCGGACGGCCCCTTCGTCCAGAACGCCCTCGTCTTCGCCCCCGGCAAGACCATCCTCGGCGCCCTGCGTGAACTGGCCGACATCCCCTTCGAGCGGCTCCTGCCGCCACGCCTGCTCAAGCCCTTCGCCGCCAGCTTCAAGCTCACCTTCACCCGCGATGGTGACAGGACTATCCCCATCACCCTGGGTAGCCGCTTCAACTGTATCGTCACCAATACCGAAAAGATCCGCATCCAGAGGTCCGCCGCGCGGACTAACGGGCAAAGGCGCCTCTTCGCGGGTACCAGGGAAGAGGAGGCCAGCGAGGTCGCCAACCTGCGGCTGCAGGCCATCGCCTCGCTTCCACACCTGGCCGTCTTCTCCGACGAGGCCCATCACACCTACGGCCAGAAGCTCCTTGGCCGCTGGGAGCAGGACAAGGCCACGGGCCTGGACGTCTTCCGGGACGAGGGCATCAAGAAGGTGCGTCGTACCATCGACTTCCTGGCCCGCGAAACCAACCTCTTGGTGGTCGTCAATGCCACCGGCACGCCTTATTTCGAACGCCAGCCACTGCGGGATGTGGTGGTCTGGTATGGCCTGGGGGAGGGTATCCGCGATGGGGTGCTGAAATCCTTGGCTGGCGGTATCAAGGTCTTCGAACTGGACGATGGTCAGGCCGAGCAACTGGTGGCCTCGGTGGTGGACGACTTCTTCCACGCTTATGGCAATGTCGTTCTGGACACCGGCGCCCCGGCCCGGCTGGCTCTTTACTTCCCCAGCATCGAGGTCCGCGACAGCCTGCGTCCGGCGGTGGATTCCGCCCTAGCCCTGCACGGCATCGGCACCGATCGGGTGCTGGCGGTGGACAACAAGTCCAACGAGGCCACGCGCCGCGCCTTCGAGGCCGTCGCCCGGGATCCGGCGGCTCCCCAGCGGGTACTGTTACTGGTGAACATGGGCACCGAGGGTTGGAACTGCCCCAGCCTCTTCGCCTGTGCCCTGATCCGCAAACTGGCCACAAGCAATAACTTCGTCCTCCAGGCCGCCAGCCGCTGCCTGCGGCAGGTTCCCGGCAACACCTTGCCAGCCCGGGTGTACCTCACCCACGACAACAAGAAGACCCTGGAGGCCCAACTCGCCGAGACCTATGGCACCAGCCTCGGGGAACTGGATGCCCAGCGTCCGGAACGGATCCAGAAGGAGGTGGTCCTCCGCCGCCCCGATTTGCCGCCCCTGCTGATCCGCAAGCGCCTGTTGCGCATCCGCCCCAAGGTCGCCGCCGGCTCGCTGGCCCCGCGCCTAACCATTCCCGATATCCCCATGCCGGAGGCCCCCAGGGTCCAGACCTACTCCATCAACGAGACCGCCGCTGGGGTTACCCGCTTTCAACGCCTGGACGCGGGCGACGACGAACTGGCCAACTACGCCATCCTGGCCTTGAGCCCCTACACCGCCGCCGCCTCGTTGGCCGCCAATTATCACCTGCCGACCGGGGCGCTACTGGCCGCGCTGCGCCGTGCCTATGGCGCCGAGCCCATCCCCGCTCACCACCTGGAGGCCCTGGGTAGACAGATCGAGGCCCAGCGCGCCGACTACGAGACCTATTACGAGACCCTCGACGTGGCGGTAGCCCTGGTGCGGAGGGAAGGCTTCGAGCGTCGCGAGAGCGACGCAGGCCCCATCTACACGGCACGCATCAGCTTCGCCAAGGACCGGGAGCCCCTTTATGTCACCGCCCAGCAGACGCCCGACCCCGCGGCGGCCTTGGCCGCCAGTTTTCATTACGAGGGCTACAACTTCGATTCCGGACCCGAGCGGGAATTTCTCGACTGGGCGTTGGCACTACTGCGTACCCACCCGCACCAGATCGAGGGCCTCTGGTTCACCGGGGGTCTCACGGACCCGGCCAAGACCGACCTCTACGCCGAGTATCAGGGCGAGGATGGCCGCTGGCACGCCTACACCCCGGACTTCGTGATCCGCCGCGCGGACGGCAAGCATCTCGTCCTGGAGGTCAAGCGGGACAGCTTTAGCCCGGATATCGAGGCCGATCTGGCGCGCCTGGCCGCTGGTCGGGAGCCCCAGAGCTTGGAGGGGCGTAAGGTCGTGGCCCTCAAGCGTTGGGAGCAACTCAACCCCGACCGCCTGAGCTACCAGGTCCTTTTCGCGCATGAGTCCCTGCACGACAGCGGTAAGCAGTCCGTGCGTGACTTCCTGCTGGCGACGGTTGAGGCCAGGCCCCCCGGAGATCGGGAAGCGGGCCAAGGTCCCTAGATGAACGCATTGAGCGGGCGGTTACCTGGCACCGAGTTCAGCGTCAGTCTCGTCGGGGCCGAGAGTCCCTACATCTCGCACTCAGCGTTTCGGAGGAGGGTTTTATGAGGTTTGATCGCGACTTCGCCACCGGATCAGTGCGGGCACGGGCGTTTCCCGATGTTGGATTGCTTCGCAAGGTCGCTGGAATGGGGAAATGGATCCATGAACAATGAGATGAAGGCCGAGCCCTCGCTGGTAACACCGGCACCAGCCCCCAAGCAGGGCACCGAGGTCGCCGTGGCCAAGGCCAAGGGCCGGCCTATGCTGACCTGGGTGGGCAAGCGGCCCCTGGGGCGGGTCATGGCCTATCCGGCCCAGTTGATCGAGCGGTATGCCGCGGCAAACGGTGAGCCGGACAGCCGCGGGCCCGCTGACTGGTCGGACTGGCCCGCCGCTTTTCCGCCAGGCGGGCTCCTGTTCCACGGTGACAACAAGGACGTATTGGCCCACCTGCTGGCCAATGGCTTTCGTGGCCGGGTCAAGCTCATCTACATAGATCCGCCCTTCGACAGCGGCGCCGACTATGTGCGCAAGGTGCAACTGCGCGGCCCCAAGGGGACCCTCAAGATCGGCGGCGAGGACTATGCCCTGGGGGAGCAGATTCAATACACGGATATCTGGTCCAATGACAACTATCTGCAATTTATCTATGAGCGGTTGTTGCTGCTGCGGGAGCTACTTTCTCAGGATGGAATTTTTATTCTGCATTGCGACTCATCAAGAGGCCATTATCTGAAGTGCGTTCTTGACGAGGTTTTTGGTTTCGATTCCTTCATAAATCAGGTTGTCTGGAAACGTTCTGATGCCCATAGCGATGTTGGCCAAGGAGCCAAGCACTTTGGCACGGTTCACGACATGCTTTTTTTCTACAGCAGCTCCCTTGACCATACCTGGAATACGCTATACACAGCTTTGCCAGATACAACCATCGCCCAGTGGTATCGCAATATCGAGTCAGAAACTGGGCGTCGTTACAACAAAGCCGATATAACTGGTCCTGGTGGTGCAGTGAAGGGCAACCCGGTCTACGAATGGAATGGTATTACCCGAGCATGGCGATTTAGCAAAGAGCGCATGGAAGAAATGGGTGCCCAAGGACGATTGGTTTATACCGTAAGCGGCATGCCGTATCAGAAGCGGTACCTGGATGAAAGCAAGGGCGTACCACTACAAGACTGGTGGGATGATATTCAAATGATTCGCGGTATTCAGCGTCGCGGGGAATCTCATTATCCAACGGAGAAACCTGAGGCATTGCTGGATCGCATCATCTCCGTTACAACCAAGCCGGGTGACCTCGTCCTCGACTGCTTCATCGGCTCCGGCACCACGGCCGCCGTGGCCCAGAAGCTCGGCCGTCGCTGGATCGGCTGCGACATCAACAAGGGCGCCATCCAGACCACCGCCAAGCGGCTCCAGGGG
>JBATOB010000199.1:0-3932 GCA_049290655.1 Chromatiaceae bacterium
GAGGATCGCGCTGGACCAGGTGTGGCAACGCCTGGCGATCACCCGCACTCAGTAGGACCGTCACGCGTCACATCGGTGGCAGCCTCGGGAAAAAGATCATGAGGCCAATTGACAACTAATCCCTAAATTTGGACAAGGTTATAGTTATTTTGTGTGAACGACTTATTTCAATATCATCAAGAAGAAGCTCAAGGAGCGCGTCGCCGACTACCGGGTGCTCTATGCCTTCTCGGACTTCGTCCACCCGGAGACGAAGGCGGCCATCAGCGAACACGCCGTGAATGAGTTGCAGACGGGCGAGTTGCTCGAAGACCGCTTCGAGGGCGCCGACTACCGGCTCATGGTGGTGGCGAACAAATTTCAGACCGGTTTCGACCAACCCCTGCTCGCCGGCATGTTCCTCGACAAGCCGGTGCTGGGACGCAACGCGGTACAGACGGTCTCGCGGCTGAACCGCTGCCACCACGGCAAGAAGGACGTGGTGGTCGTGGACTTCACCAACAACGCCAAGGAAATCCTGAAGGCCTTCGCGAGGTATCGCAAGGGCACGCCGTTCAAGCCACAGGAGCCGGATCAGGACACTTGCCTGAGGCTGCACGCGGAGATTCTCGCCGCGGGCGTCTTCACCCCAAAGGACGCCGGCGGCCTGCTCGCCCTGCTCACGAAGGGGACGGATGCGCAGGTGCAATTCCAGGTGCATGCCCTGCGCACCCGCTTTCAGGCGAGGCTCACCGATACGGAAGCGCGCAAGGCGTTCATTGCCCTGCTGGCTCGCTTCGTAAAGAGCGTCCACTTCCTCACCTGCTTTTTCACCTACCCGCCAGTGGTTCAGGAGTTCGCCACCTTTGCCGAATACGTCGGCCCGCAACTGGTCAAGGCCGGAACTGTCTCGGACCTGATGAAGCAGATCCGCGCCACCCTGGTCACGAAGGCGGCGGTGCAGTATCAGGGGGTGACGACCAGCGGCGGCCAGGTCAAGCTGCAACCGGGCAAAGGCTCGGGCGGTGGGAGTCCGATGCCGGTGAAGGTATCCGTGCAGGATGTGATCGCACAGATCCGCGCCAAGTTCAACATCACGGACGAAGAGGCCCTCTACATCAGTCAGGTCACGGAAGAGAAGATCAAGGACCCGGTTATCCAAACCACGGTCCAGGCGCACCGCGGGAACGTCATCTATCTCGAAGGCGCCTATCGCGGACAGGTCAACGGCGAGATCCAGACAACCTACAACGCCCGGGGACGCTACGAAGAACTGACAGACCCCAAATACACCGGCATCGGCGGGATCTTCGACATCATGGCGGTGACCGTCATCCAGACCCATTTATCCCTGGCTGCCTGAGGCCATGAGCAAGACTATCCATGACATCCCCGAGGCCGACCGGCCGCGCGAGAAGCTGCTGCGCAAAGGGGCGCAGGCATTGAGTGACCAGGAACTGCTCGCCGTGCTCCTCGGCAAGGGCACTCCGGGCCTGGATGTGATGGCCCTCGCCGCCAAGCTGGCGCGGCTCATTGACGAAAAGGGGCTGGACGTGAAAGCCGAAGACCTGTTGCGATTCGCGGGTATCGGTAATGCCAAGGCGACCTTAATCCTGGCGGCCATCGAGTTCGCTCGTCGGCGCATTAAACCGGAAGGCGCGAAGATCGTGACGCCTGCCGATCTGCTGCCCCACGTCCACCACTACGCCGACCGCAAGCAGGAGCATTTCCTCTGCGCCAGTATCAACGGCGCGAACGAGATTCTGAACATCCGGGTGGTGTCGATTGGGCTGATTGACCGTAGCCCCGTGCATCCGCGGGAAGTCTTCGCCGACGCACTTTCGGATCGCGCCGCCGCCGTCATCGTCGCCCACAATCACCCCAGTGGTGGTGTTGAGCCATCGCAAGGCGACATCCAGATTACCGCCCAGCTCAAGGCATCTGGTGACGTCGTGGGCATTGAGTTGCTGGACCACATCATCTTCAACGGGACTGGCTACTTCAGTTTCCTGGAAAACGGCATCCTGTAGGGCGAAATCGTGCCGTGTGGATCAACGGGCGCCTAACTTATGCCTTGTTGCCGGTGATCCCCCGCGGCAGGGTCCGCGGGAGATAACAGCGGGTCAGGAAGGTTTTTTGCGCTTTTGGCCGGCCTTGTCCAGCTCAACCAGATAATCCTGCCACAGACCTTCCTGATTCTGGCCGAGGCGGTAGAGGTAGTCCCAGGAATAGATGCCGGTATTGTGGTCGTCGTCAAAGTGGAGACAGACGGCGTAGTTGCCGACGGGCTCGATGCGATCGATGTTGACGTCTTCCTTGCCGAGCTGCAGCACCCGCTGGCCAGGCCCGTGGCCCTGGACCTCGGCGGAGGGCGAATAGACGCGCAGAAACTCGCAGGGCAGGGTGAAGTGGGAGCCGTCGTGGAAGGTCAACTCGATGACCTTCGACTGGCGATGGAAATTGATCTCGGTAGGGGTGGACATGAAGGGCTCCGCGCCGGCCGCCGCGCGGCCGGGGTGTCGTCGTCATAAAAAAGGCTGGCCATCAGAGGATGTAGCGCGACAGGTCCTCGTTGGCGGCCAGTTCGGAGAGGTTGCGATCCACGTAGGCGGCGTCGATGGCCACCGTCACCCGGTCCATCTCCGCGGCATTGAAGGAGACATCCTCCAACAGCCGCTCCAGCACCGTGTGCAGGCGGCGGGCGCCAATGTTCTCCGTGCGCTCGTTGACCTGCCACGCGACCTCGGCGATGCGCCGGATGCCTTCTGGCGTGAACTCCAGGTTAACGCCCTCGGTCCCCAGCAGGGCCTTGTACTGCTCGGTGAGGGAGTCGTCCGGCTCCGTCAAGATGCGGACGAAGTCCTCGGTGGTCAAGGCCTTGAGCTCCACGCGAATGGGCAGGCGGCCCTGGAGCTCCGGAATCAGGTCCGAGGGCTTGGAGAGGTGAAAGGCGCCGGAGGCAATAAAGAGGATGTGATCCGTGCGCACCATGCCGTGCTTGGTGGAGACGGCGCAGCCCTCGACCAGGGGCAGCAGGTCCCGCTGCACGCCCTCGCGGGAGACATCGGCCCCACTGCTGTGGTCGGCGCGGCGGCAGACCTTGTCGATCTCGTCGAGAAAGACGATGCCGTGCTGCTCCACCCCCTCCAGGGCCCGCAGCTTGAGTTCCTCCTCGTTGACGCGCTTGGCCGCCTCCTCGTCGCGCAGCAGCTTCATGGCGTCGCCCACCTTGAGCTTGCGGCGCTTGGTGCGGTCCCGGCCCAGGTTCTGAAAGAGGCCCTGGAGCTGGCTGGTCATCTCCTCCATGCCCGGCGGGGCCATGATCTCCACCCCGATCGGGGCAGCGCTGACCTGGATCTCCACCTCGCGCTCATCCAGGTCGCCCTGGCGCAGCTTGTCGCGGAACTTCTCCCGGGTGGCGTTGGAGGCGCCGACGCCGCGGCTGTCTTCCTCGAAATTGGCGGGTGGCGGCAGCAGGGCGTCCAGCAGCCGCTCCTCCGCCGCGGCCTCGGCCTGATCGCGCAGCCCCTCCATGGCCCGCTCCCGCGCCATCTTGACGGCGGTGTCGGCCAGGTCGCGGACGATGGACTCGACGTCGCGCCCCACATAGCCGACCTCGGTGAACTTGGTCGCCTCCACCTTGATGAAGGGGGCATCGGCGAGCCGCGCCAGGCGCCGGGCGATCTCGGTCTTGCCGACGCCGGTGGGGCCGATCATGAGGATGTTCTTGGGCGTGATCTCCGAGCGCATGGGCTCGGCAATCTGGGCGCGGCGCCAGCGGTTGCGCAAGGCCACGGCCACGGCCCGCTTGGCCTCGTCCTGGCCGACGATGTGCTTGTTGAGCTCCGCGACGATGCGTTGGGGGGTGATGTCCGACATGGGGAAATCTTCCTGGTGAAGGTTCGGGGCCCCGAGGAGGCCGCCGCGTGGGATGCAACTGAGGCCATTTGCGG
>JBATOB010000200.1:0-5634 GCA_049290655.1 Chromatiaceae bacterium
CGCCATCATGACCACCCCCTACGAGAAGTTCAAGTCCCTGCCCGAGACCACCCAGTACCGCAAGCCCGGCGTCACCTTCGA
Source organism: Chromatiaceae bacterium (assembly GCA_049290655.1). Taxonomy (GTDB): domain Bacteria; phylum Pseudomonadota; class Gammaproteobacteria; order Chromatiales; family Chromatiaceae; genus M0108. The sequence goes on from JBATOB010000200.1 coordinate 82, forward strand.
GTACCTGGAGGCCATCGCCTATGCCATCAGCGACCATGAGGCCGCCTGGCGCCTCAACGAGGCCCGGGCCACACGGTTCCGTTCCATCAACCAAGCCCAACCACCCGCTGCCTGACCTGGGCCCTCACCCCCCCCCTTCAGGCTCATTCCTGGAGTGGAAAGGACTCTATCCAGAGCAACCAACCTGGCTTCGGCGGCAAATTTTTTCGGGACATCCCCTTTCTCATCCATGGCATAATGCCCGTTGAATTTTTTATCCAAGCGTTGCCTGGCGACGCCATTCCAAGTCGAGGTCCAACCATGAGCTTTTTCATCTCCGACGCCCTGGCCCAGGAGGCCGCTGGCGCCGCGGCGCAGAGCGATCCCCTGTTGAGCCTGCTCTTTCCCATCGGTCTGGTGGTGCTGCTCTATTTCCTCATGATCCGCCCCCAGGTCAAACGCCAGAAAGAACATAAGAGGATGGTCGAGGCCATGGCCAAGGGCGATGAGATCGTCACCTCCGGCGGCATCGCTGGCCGTGTCCTGGACTTGGGCGAAAATTTTGCCATGGTTGAGATAGCCGAGGGCGTGCAGGTCAAGGTGCGCCGCGTCGCCGTGGAGACGGTGCTGCCCAAGGGTTCCCTTAAGGAGCTGTAATCCGGGTCCTCACCGTCGCCGGGTCGGCCTGCTCGCCGTCCCGGTGCCTGGGAGGAATGCCTGAAGCGGCCACACCGATCCCTGCTCCGGACCTGCCTCCCCCACCCTGGGTCCGCCGTGATCCCCGCGAGAACCGATCCCCATGAATCGTTATCCCCTCTGGAAAAACCTGCTGATCCTGGGCACCATCCTGGTGAGCCTGGTACTGGCCCTGCCGAATTTCTTTCCCCAGGACCCGTCGATCGAGGTTTCCGCCGCCCGCAAGACCGAGATGACCGCCGCCAGCGCCGATGAGATCCGCGCCACCCTGGAGAATGCCAAGGCCCCCTTCAAGCGGGTCGACACCCTGGAGGGTGGCAAGATCCTGGTGCGCTTCGATAGCTCGGGTGATCAACTGCGTGGCCAGGAGGCGATCGAGGGCACCCTTTCCGCCCGGTACCGCAGCGCCCTCACCCTGTCCACGGATTTGCCCGGTTGGGTAAGGGCCTTGGGCCTCAAGCCCATGACGCTGGGGCTGGATCTGCGTGGCGGTGTCTATGTGCTCATCGACGTGGACATGGAGGCCGCCGTGGACCAGGCCCTCGATCGTTATGTCGAGGACCTCCGCACCCAGTTGCGCGATGCCAAGGCGCGCTATGTCACGGTCAGCCGGGTCCAGCGTCAGGTCATCGTGAAGTTCGCGGACCTGCCGGCCCGCGACGCGGGCGAGAAGATCATCGCCAAACAGTTTGGGGACCTGAAGATGGAGGCCCTGGAGCAAGGTGGCGACTTCCTGGTCACCCTGGCCATGACCCCGACTCAGCAGAAGCAGCTCCAGGATTTCGCGCTCCAACAGAATGTCACCACCCTGCGCAATCGGGTCAACGCCCTAGGGGTGGCGGAGCCCAATATCGCCCGTCAGGGCGATCGGCGTATCGTGGTGCAATTGCCCGGTGCCCAGGACCCGGGGCGTCTCAAGGAGATTCTGGGGGCCACCGCGACCCTGGAATACCGCCTGGTGGACACCGAGCACAGCGTGGCGGATGCCGAGGCGGGCAAGGTGCCCGCGGCCAGCCGCCTCTACCGCGATCGGGATGGACGCCCGGTCCTGCTCAAGCGCCGGGTCATCGTCACCGGCGATCAGATCACGGACGCCGCCTCTGGCTTTGACTCCCAGAGCGGCACGCCCATGGTCAGTGTGAGCCTGGATGCCCCCGGCGGGCGGCGGATGCTTGATATGACGACCGAGAATGTGGGTAAGCCCATGGCCGTGGTCTTTATCGAGAACCGGACCACCACCAAGCAGGTGGACGGCAAGCCGGTGAAGACCACCGCGAAGGTGGAGGAGGTGATCAGCGTCGCCACCATCCGCGAGCCCTTTGGTCGCCGCTTCCAGACCACCGGGCTGGATAGCTCCGAGGAGGCCCACAACCTGGCCCTGCTGCTGCGCGCCGGGGCCCTGGCCGCCCCCATCCAGATCGTGGAGGAACGCACCGTGGGCCCCAGCCTGGGTCAGGACAACATCGACCAGGGCCTGCTGTCGGTAGCCATCGGCTTCCTCGCCGTCGTCGTCTTCATGGCCTTCTATTACAGTTGGTTCGGAGTGGTCGCCAACGTGGTGCTGCTGCTGAACCTGGTGCTGATCGTGGCGGTCATGGCCTTGCTGGGGGCGACCCTGACCATGCCAGGTATCGCGGGCATGGTGTTGACCATCGGCATGGCGGTGGACGCCAACGTGCTGATCTTCGAACGGATGCGCGAGGAGATCCGCAATGGCAATACCCCCCAGGCCAGTATCGCCACGGGCTATGACAAGGCCCTGTCGTCCATCATCGACGCCAATGTCACCACCCTGATTGCCGCCGTGGTCCTGTTCAGTTTCGGTACCGGTCCCATCAAGGGCTTCGCGGTCACCCTCACCGTGGGTCTGACCGCCTCCATGTTCACCGCCATCACCTGCAGCCGGGCCATGATCAACTGGATCTGGGGCGGGCGGCGGTTGCAGCACCTGCCTGTCTAAGAGACCAACCCCATGCGTGAGATCAAGCTTGTCAGTATTGACTACATGGCCCAGCGCTGGAAGGCCCTGGTCTTCTCCGGCGTGCTCATCGCCATCACCTTTGTCTCCCTGGTGGTGCAGGGCCTGAATCTGGGCCTGGACTTCACCGGCGGTACCGTCATCGAACTGGGCTACCAGGAGCCGACCGACACCGCCGAGGTGCGCGCCGCCCTAGAGGGCGCCGGGCTGTCGGGCATCACGGTTCAGCATTTCGGCAGCAATCGCGACATCCTGCTGCGCATCCCCCCCAGTGGCGAGACCAATAACGCGGCCCTGAGCCAGAAGGTCTTCGAGACCTTGGCGGGGGCGGTGAGCGGTAAGGTGGAACTGCGACGGGTGGAGTTCGTCGGACCCCAGGTGGGTGAGGAACTGACCGAGCAGGGCGGGCTCGCCGTCCTCTATTCGGTCTTCGGCATCCTGCTCTATGTCGCCCTGCGCTTCGAGTGGCGCTTCTCGGTGGGCGCCGTGGCCGCCACCATCCACGACGCCATCATCGTCCTTGGGGTCTTCTCGGTCTTCCAGCTCGACTTCGATCTCAATGTCCTGGCCTCCATCCTGACGGTCATCGGTTACTCGCTCAACGACACCATCGTCATCTTTGACCGGGTGCGGGAGAACTTCCGCAAGGTGCGCAAGGGGTCACCCCTGGAGATCATGAATCAGTCGGTGAACGAGACCATGTCCCGCACCATCATTACCGCGGGTACCGTCTTCCTGGTCGTTATCGCGCTCTATTTCTTCGGTGGCGAGACCCTCCGTGGCTTCTCCCTGGCCTTGATCGTGGGCGTCATCTCGGGCACCTTCTCCACCATCTACATCGCCAGCAACGTGGCGATTCTCCTGGGCGTCAGCCCCGCCAACCTGGCCCTGGTCAAGAAGGAAGGGGATGGCGCGGGGGCGCAGGTCTAGCGGGGTGCGCCCCGCTCGGTTAAGGGGTGCCTGCCCTCTTGCCGTCTCCCGGGCGCTCGCGCGCTCGTCTCCATTCCGTCAATGGATTGCGTGTCTTGGCTTGGCTTCATCCCGTCCGCCATGAGGTGGCGGAGGGGTGACTAGCCCCGCCATTCGCGAACCCCTTATGAATTATCAAGGTGTTCTATTCCGGCTTTGCCCACAACCTGATAGACCTTAAAAAAATATGGAAAACCACCTGATCTTCAATCTCCTCGCCGTCATCCTGCTGGTGATGGGCAACGCCTTCTTCGTCGGTTCCGAGATCGCCTTGACCTCGGCGCGTCGCAGCCGCATCAAGCAATTGGCGGATACCGGCCACAAGGCCGCCCGCACCGTGCAATTGCTGCACAAGGAGCCGGAACGTTTCTACTCGGTGACCCAGATCGGCATCACCCTGGTGTCCCTCGCCCTGGGCGCCATCGGCATCACCACCATGGAACATCTCATCGATCCCGTGTTCGAGGCCATGGCCCTCAGCTTCTCCGGCGGCCAGTCCCTGGTGGATGTCGCTCACACCGCGGCCTATATCTTTGGCTTTGTCGTCATCTCCTTCCTGCACGTCGTGGGTGGCGAACTGGCGCCCAAGGTACTGGCCTTCCACAAGGCCGAGACCCTGAGCCTGGCCGTCGCCGGGATCATGAACTTTCTCTACCGTAGTCTCAAGCCTTTGATTTGGATTATGAATAAGTCCTCCGAGGGTTTGCTCTGGGTTTTCGGTCAGCGCGATCTAGCCAAGGAAGGCGCCGGGCACTTTTCCATTACGGAGGACGAGATTCGTACCATCCTGACGGCGAGCGAACATGACGGCGTCCTCAACCCGGAGGAGACCCAGATGATCCGGGGGGTGTTCGACCTCGACGAGCAGCAGGTACGGGATGCCATGGTGCCGCGTACCGACATCACCGCCATGAGCAAGCATGCCACGGTGGCGGAGGCCTTGAACATGTTCAAGGAGGGTCGCCACGCCCGTTACCCGGTTTATGATGGCAACCTGGACGATATGGTGGGCATGATCGCCATCAAGGAACTCCTCAGTAGCCTGGCCGATACGGATGATGTTGCCCCCATCAAGCAGAACCGTATCGGCGATATCATGCTGCCCCTGCATATTGTCCCCGAGACCCTGGCCCTCAGCGAGCTGCTCAAGGATTTCAAGCGCACGGGTCAGCAGTTGGCCGTGGTGGTGGACGAATATGGCGGCACCGCCGGCATGATTACGCTGGAGGACATACTGGAAGAGATCGTTGGCGACTACTCGGATGAATTCAGCAAGCACAAACACCGTTACGTCAAAAAGTTAAGCGGTAGCCAATACGCCATCGACGCGGGAATCCGGACCTCGGATCTGGAATCCCTGGTGAACTTCCCCTTCCCGGACGGTGACTTTGTCACTCTGGGTGGCCTGGTGTACCACCAACTGGGTCGTATCCCGCAAATTGGCGACGAGGTGCCCCTGGAAGGTGCGCGTCTGCAGGTGCTGGAGATGGACAAACACCGCATCACCAAGGTTCTCTTCCAGGATCTGGCGATCGCCGAGGATGGAACCGTGGGGCTTGCCGAATCCCTGTCCTTGCCGGATGAGGAGCCTGCCTAAAAAGCGAGTCCCTCTGGCATTTTGTCCCCTAGTCATGGTAACCTTGCCTTTCATCTTTTTGACAAATCGGGGTAAATGTCTGCTTTTTATAGCAATTATTTGATTTTTATCCCGACCGTTTAACGAGGTTACTCTTGAATACACGACATGAACCCCGCTCCAAGGCTCGGTTTCCTCGCTTCAGGATTGCCGGTTTTTCTCCATTCACGCTGATGATCGCCCTGGCGTTGCCCATCGGCTTTTCATCCAGCGCGGATGCCAGCAGTAAGAAAACGACCAAGGACTCCTTGGCCGAGAATAGCCATCAGGTGGGTAGTGCATCCTGGTACGGCCC
>JBATOB010000201.1:0-1801 GCA_049290655.1 Chromatiaceae bacterium
CGCCATCATGACCACCCCCTACGAGAAGTTCAAGTCCCTGCCCGAGACCACCCAGTACCGCAAGCCCGGCGTCACCTTCGAGTACCTGGAGGCCATCGCCTATGCCATCAGCGACCATGAGGCCGCCCGGCGCCTCAACGAGGCCCGGGCCACACGGTTCCGTTCCATCAACCAAGCCCAACCACCCGCTGCCTGACCTGGGCCCTCACCCCCCCCCTTCAGGCTCATTTCTGGAGTGGAAAGGACTGTCCCAGCCCTGATGTTAGCGCCGTTGCCGTTAGAATAGAGGAGGTGGGTGGAGACCGGGATACCGAATAGGGTCCCCAGGCCCAGGGTGATGCCGCCGCCGAGCGCGGCCTTGGAAGGGTTGATCGGGGTGGTCCCTTGCCCCAGGGTCTTGACGATGCGCCAGCCGTGATTGCCCCGTTTGAGACCGGTCGGCAAGTCAACCCGACGTGGCATTATTGTTTTCGCCAAGGGCGATGGCGATGAGCATCCCGCCGATGGAGCCGTAGGCCAATCCCGCCGCCGCGCATAGCAGGATCAATTCCTGCTCGGCGCCGTAGGCCAGGCCGGCAAAAATGGCGGCGCTGACTAAGCCTACCAGGCCCAGGATGATGGCTCCCGCCTGAGCGCTGGCCGTTCTCTGGGCCGCCCAGCCGCCGACCGCCCACACCAGAAACGAGTACACGGCAAAACCGGCCAGATCGAGGCGCGCCGAGAAATCGTCGGAGACCCCCAGAATCGAGATGACGGTGGGGAGAATGGTGGTCGTCAGGCTCAAGCCGGCGAAGCCGCCCAGAATGACGGCGCCGGTGGGGCGGAGCCGAATGCCCAGTATTTTGGACAAGATGAATCTGTTGAGGCGGTTGATCATGTTTAACCTGCCCCGCGGCGGATCTGCCTTCGCAGTCATGGTACGACTCCCGATCGGTACGCTGGATAAAAAAAGATGGCGGCTACCGTTTCCGGCAGCCGCCATCGGCACAGCTCACATCAACTCATCGACTAATGGCTGCTGGCCTCGGGTACCTCCTTGCCGGGGTAACGCAGGCTGCCCACCAGGTCCTGGATCTCGGCTGGCGGCGCCTTGGTGAACGTGCTGACCACATAGGAGGTAAGGAAGTTGAGCGCGGCGCCGACGGTGCCAATCCCTTCCGGGGAGATACCCAGCCACCAGCCGGCCGGGTTGTTGGACGCCGGGTCGCCATACTTGAACCACCAGATATAGGCGGCGGTAAAGACGATGCCGACGACCATTCCGGCGATGGCGCCTTCCTTATTCATCTTCTTATTGAAGATGCCCATCAGGATGGCCGGGAAGAAGGAGGCCGCCGCCAGGCCGAAGGCAAAGGCCACCACCTGGGCCACGAACCCTGGTGGATAGATACCGAACAGGCCGGCGATGACAACCGCCACGCCGGCGCCACCGCGTGCCCACCAGAGCTCTTCCTTTTCCGACATGCTGGGTTTGAGGATGTTCTTCATCAGGTCATGCGAAATGGCGGCCGCGATGACCAGCAACAGGCCCGCCGCCGTGGACAGGGCGGCGGCCAGGCCACCGGCGCCGACCAGACCGACGGTCCAGTTGGGGAGCTTGGCGATTTCCGGGTTGGCCAGCACCATGATGTCCTGGTCAATCTTGACCTCGTTGGCGCTCTTCGGATCATCCCACTTGCCGGGGCGAAGCTGCATGACACCGTCGCCATTCTTGTCCTTCCAGCCGACCAGCCCGGTCTTTTCCCAGTTCTTGAACCAGGACGGGGCCTTGGCATACTCGACGTTGTTCACCGTCTTGATG
>JBATOB010000202.1:0-4007 GCA_049290655.1 Chromatiaceae bacterium
GCGTCGGGCAAGGGCTGCATGGAACGAACTACTGGGGCTTAGAGAGCGGTGATGCATAGCCAACGCCTATCACCAATATCGTAACAATCAATTGGCTGTCGTATCGGTGGCTCTTTACCATGCACTCATAGCCTTTGTTAAACCCCTTGCCCGATAGGTAGTCACCATGCAATCCCTCATCAATACCGAAGTCCTGCCCCTCAATGCCTCCGCCTACCACCAGGGCAAGTTCGCAAGATCACAGCGGCCCAATACGTAGCCGCCCACCCGGGTGAAGTCTGCCCGGCCAAGTGGCGGGAAGGCGATGCCACCCTGGCGCCGTCCCTCGACTTGGTGGGCAAGATCCAAGCCTGGCAGGAATCTAGACTCTGGTCTCTCCGTAGCCCCTAAGCTGCGAGGGGTGACCGGGGTTATGCGCAACCCCAATCTCACGGGAAGAAGTCAATGCTCGACGCCAACATCCAAACCCAGATCAAGGCCTATCTTGAGCGCTTGCAGCAACCTATCGAAGTGGTTGCCTCCCTCGATGACAGCGCCAAGTCTCAAGAGATGAGGGCACTGCTGGAAGACATAGGGCCTCTGTCCCCGCAAATCAGTATCCGTTATGACGGCCGGGATGCGCGCCGACCCTCCTTCGCCGTCGGTCGTCCGGGAGAAGCGGCGAGGATTCATTTTGCCGGCATCCCCATGGGGCACGAATTCACCTCCCTGGTGCTGGCCCTGCTGCAGACTGGTGGTCACCCGCCCAAGGTCGAGCCTGCGGTCATTGAACAGATGCGCGCCCTGCCGGGGACTTTCCGTTTCGAGACCTTCATTTCCCTGTCCTGTCACAACTGCCCGGATGTGGTGCAGGCCTTCAATCTGATGGCGGTGCTCAATCCTGGCGTCAGCCACACCATGATCGATGGCGCCCTGTTCCAGAAGGAGGTCGATGACCGCCAGATCATGGCCGTGCCGACGGTGTTGCTGAATGGGGAACCCTTCGGTCAGGGCCGCATGACCCTGGAGGAGATCCTGGCCAAGCTGGATACCAGTGCCGCCGCCCGCGACGCCGAGATCATCGCGGCCAAGCCGGTCTTCGACGTCCTTATCGTCGGTGGCGGTCCAGCCGGCGCCGCCGCCGCCATCTACGCCGCGCGCAAGGGCATCCGTACCGGGATTGTTGCGGAGCGCTTCGGCGGCCAGGTGCTCGATACCCTGGCCATCGAGAACTTTGTCTCGGTCAAGGAGACCGACGGTCCCAAACTGGTGGCCGGACTGGAGCAACACGTCCGCGAATACGAGGTGGACATCATGAACCTGCAACGCGCCGAGGCCATGGCGATCGGCCCCGATGGCCTGGCCCAGGTCCGGCTGGCCAGCGGCGCGACCCTTAAGAGCAAGACCCTCATCCTCTCGACAGGGGCGCGCTGGCGGGAGATGAATGTCCCGGGCGAACTGGAATATCGCGGGCGGGGCGTGGCCTATTGCCCTCATTGCGATGGCCCCCTGTTCAAGGGCAAGCGCGTGGCGGTAATCGGGGGCGGCAATTCCGGCGTGGAAGCGGCCATCGACCTGGCCGGTATCGTCGGCCACGTCACCCTCATTGAATTCGACCCGGCCCTGCGTGCCGATGCCGTCTTGCAGAAAAAGCTCCGCAGCCTGTCCAATGTCACGGTCGTCACCCAGGCCCTGACCACCGAGGTGATGGGCGACGGGGACAGGGTCAATGGCCTGGTCTATCAGGATCGGGCCAGCGGCGCCGGGCACCGGGTGGATCTGGAAGGCGTCTTTGTGCAGATTGGCCTGCTGCCGAATACTGACTGGCTCAAGGGTACCCTCCAGCTCTCGCTGCGGGGCGAGATCGAGATCGACAACCGAGGCCAGACCTCGATGCCGGGCGTCTTTGCAGCGGGCGACTGCACGACGGTGCCTTTCAAGCAGATCATCATCGCCATGGGCGATGGCGCCAAGGCCTCGCTGGCGGCCTTCGACTACCTGATCCGCGGCTCGGCGCCAGCGTGAGGGGGTGGGGCGCTTTCGGATTCCGAATCCGATACCGAACTGGAGGCCTGAACGGGAAAGCGTTATGTTGGGGGCGGCTGCGACCGCCCCCTGATGCGTTAGGGAACACCGCCTGACATTCCCTCCAGGACCCTCATGAAATTCATCCATACCGCCGACATCCACCTGGACAGCCCCCTCACGGGGCTGTCCGCTTACCCGGACGCCCCCGCGGAACGACTACGCACCGTGACCCGCGATGCCTTCGCTCGGCTGGTGGATCTGGCCCTGGAGGAGGCCGTGGATTTCATGGTCATCGCCGGCGATCTCTACGACGGCAACTGGAAGGACGCCAATACCGGTCATTATTTCTGTCGGGAAATGGGGCGGCTGAACCGGGCCGGCATTCCGGTTTATCTACTCCATGGCAATCACGATGCCGAAAGTGAAATGACCCGGAAGTTGACCTTGCCGGACAATGTCCACACCTTTGATAACCGCAAGGCCAGCAGCTTCCGGCTCGATGCCCTGAAGGTCGCCCTCCACGGTCGCGGTTATCGCGAGGCGGCGACCCTGGAAAACCTGGCCGCGAGCTATCCGCCCCCCGTCGCCGGCTGGCTCAATATCGGTGTCCTGCACACGGCGCTGGAGGGCTATGCCAGTCACGCGCGCTATGCCCCCTGTACCCTGGCCGAGCTCACCGCCAAGGGCTATGACTACTGGGCCCTCGGCCATGTGCATGAGTTCGCCATCCTGCACCGCGACCCTTGGGTGGCTTTTCCGGGCAATCTCCAGGGGCGGCATAGCCGGGAGATCGGAGCGCGCGGTGCCCTCCTGGTCACCGCCGACGAGGTTGGTATCCAGACGGTCGAGCGGCTGGCGGTGGCGGTGCTGCGCTGGGAACGGCTGGAGGTGGATGTCGCGGCGGACGCCACCCTGGAAGAGGTGGTGCGCCGGGTGGGCCGGGCCTTCGAGGGACTCATCACCACCACTCCGGAGCACTTGTATCTGGCCGTCCGCCTGGTCCTGCGGGGCCAAACGGCCGCCCATGGCGAACTCTTCGGTCTGGCCGCCCAATTGCGGGAGGAGATTTTGGGCCAGGCGGCGGCCCAGGGCCTCGACCGGCTCTGGGTTGAAAAGGTGTGCGTGGAGACCCGGCCCCCGCGGGACGCGGCACTGCTGAGCGCCCGTGGGGATGCCATCGCCGACCTGCAGGCCTTGCTCGCGGCGGCTCCGGAAGATCCGGACCTCCTCAAGGCCCTGCTGGATGATCTGCGTCCCCTGGTGGACCGGGCCCCCCGGGAGATCCTCGCGGCCCTGCCGGAACTGGAGGCCATCCGCCAGGGCGAGGTGGCGGACCTCATCAGGGCGGTGACGCCGGATCTCTTGGCCCATCTGGGCCGGGCTCGATGAGGCCGACCATGCGTATCGCCCGCTTCGATATCCTGCGTTACGGCAAATTCACGGGCCGGTCCCTGACCCTGCCGAGGGCCGACCAGGATTTTCACTTTATCGTCGGGCCCAACGAGGCCGGCAAGTCCACCCTGCGCGCGGCCATTCAAGACCTGCTGTTCGGCATTGAGACCCGCTCGCGCTACAACTTTCTGCATCCGCACCATGAGATGCGCCTAGGCGCCTGCCTGGAGCGGGACGGAGACCAAGACGCCGGGCCACTGGATTTCATTCGCGTCAAGGCGCGCAACCATACCCTCAAGACCCCGGGGGGCGCCACCCTGCCGGATGATGCCCTGACCCCCTTCCTCGGGCAGGTGGACCGCCATTTTTTCGACCAGATGTTTGGCCTCAATCACCAGCGGCTGGTGGCGGGCGGGGAACAGATCCTCAATGCCTCCAACGATATCGGCCGCATCCTCTTTCAGGCGGCGGCGGGGATCGGCGGCCTGGGGGAGATTCGGGAGCAACTGGAACAGGAGGCCGACCGGCTCTGGAGCAAGCGCAAATCCGATAACCGCGAGTATTACCAGGCCAGTGCCCAACTGGAGCAGGCCAAGGCGGATCTGGAC
>JBATOB010000203.1:0-1500 GCA_049290655.1 Chromatiaceae bacterium
GTGGTGGACGTTACCAACTATGTGCTCCTGGAACTCGGCCAGCCCCTGCATGGTTTCGACCTGGCCAAGCTGGAGGGCGGCATCCAGGTCCGCCTCGCCCACCCCGGCGAGCGCCTGGCCTTGCTCAACGGTGACACCATCAGCCTGAACGCCGGCACCCTGGTCATCGCCGACACCGCCAAGGCCGTCGCCCTGGCCGGCATCATGGGCGGCGCCGAGACCGCCGTCGGCGCCGAGACCCGTGACATCCTCTTCGAAAGCGCCTTCTTCGCCCCGGCCCACATCAGCGGCAAGGCCCGCGCCCATGGCCTCCACACCGATGCCTCCCACCGCTTCGAGCGCGGCGTCGATCCCCAACTCCAGGTCCCCGCCCTGGAACGTGCCACCGCCCTGCTGATCGCCATCGCCGGGGGCGAACCCGGTCCCATCGTCGAGGCCATCGCCGCGACTCAGGTGCCGGCCCGCTCCCATCTGGCCCTGCGTCGCGAGCGCATCCGCCGCCTGCTGGGCCTGAGTCTGGACGACGCCACCCTCACCGACATCCTGACGCGCCTGGGCATGACGCTGACCCCCACCCTCTATGGCTGGGAGGTCACCGCCCCCAGCAGCCGCTTCGACCTGGTGCACGAGGTGGATCTCATCGCGGAGATCGGCCGCATCCATGGCTACACCCGCATCCCCGCCAGCCATGCCTCCGCCTCCTCCGCCACCAAGGCCCCACCCGAGACCGCCTTCGATCTCGACCGCGCCCGGCTGGCCTTGGTCGATCGCGGCTACCACGAAGTCATCACCTATAGCTTCGTCAACCCCGAGCTGCAGCGGCGACTGGACCCGGAGCAGACGGCCCTCTTGCTCGCCAATCCCCTCTCCCCCGAGATGTCCGCGATGCGCACCAGCCTCTGGCCCGGCCTCATCCAGGCCGCCCGGGGCAATCTGGCCCGCCAGCAGGAGCGGCTGCGTCTCTTCGAGAGTGGCCTGCGCTTCCAGCAGGACCCAGCGGGCCTACGCCAGGAGGGCATGCTCGCCGGCCTGCTGCTGGGCAAATCCATCCCCGAACAGTGGGGCGCGGCGGCCCACGCCGCCGACTTCTTCGACCTCAAGTCCGACGTGGAGGCCCTGCTAGCCCTGACCGGCGCGGCCGGCGACTTCCGCTTCGTCCCCAGCGAACACCCGGCCTTGCATCCGGGCCAGACGGCGCGCATCGAGCGCCAGGGTCGGGCCATCGGCCTCATGGGCATGTTGCACCCGGCCCTGGCCGCGGAACTGGATATAGACGCCAACGCCTACCTCTTCGAACTGGTGCTGTCGGGACTGCGGGAGGGTACCCTGCCCGCCTTCGCGCCCATCTCCCGCTTCCCCGCCATCCGCCGCGACCTGGCCATCCTGGTCGATCGCGACCTGCCCTTCCAGCGCGTGCGTGACTGCGTGGCGGCGGCGGCCTCCGATCTGCTGCGGAACCTGATCCTTTTCGACGTCTATGAGGGCGGGAGAATCCCCCAG
>JBATOB010000204.1:0-2451 GCA_049290655.1 Chromatiaceae bacterium
CAACGGTGTCCGCTTTATCCGCCCAGGGCATCATCGAAATAACCGCCTCAGCCCTCTGGGCAGCCTGACAGCCCACCGTCGGGCGCATTTTACGATTTGCCGCCCCTGCTGAAGGGGCGGATGGGAGGCCTGCTGGCGGCGCCATTATTTTCACCTTTAGGCAAAAAAAGACTTGACAAGAAGCCGGTGATTGGCTCGTGTTTTTTGTCGCAAAACAGCAACATACGGGAGCCTGCCATGTTCGACCGTCTCAAGACCCTGATGCACCGCCTGACTGATCATACCGTCCTGTCCGATCTGCTCGACCCCGTGTCCCGGGCCTTGGCGCGGGTGCGTCAGGCGGCGGTGGGTCGCACCCTGACCATGCCAGATTTTATCGCCCTGGGGGTGCTGCGCCACCGGCAAGGGATGTCGACCCTGCGCGAGCAGGTTCAGACCTTGCGGCATCTGGACCCAGTGGTCGCGGCGCGGGGGCCGCTGGCGCGCTCCACCTGGTCCGATGCGCTGGCGGCGCCGAGCCGCCAGGCGGTCTTGGCCGCGGTGGTGCCGGCGTTGGTCCAAGAGGCGCGGCAGGTGCTGCCTGATCGCCTGGCGGGCATTCCGGATCTGGGGGGTCGACCGGTGCGGGCCATTGATGGCACCGACCAGGCCGAGAGCGCCCCTTGCCGGCGGCGCACGCCCCAGCAGGGGGGTGAGGACCATCCCAAGGGCCATGCCTTGCTGAGCTTTTATAACCTGCGCCGGGGCGTTCCCGAAGACGTCCGGGTCGACACGCGCCGCCGCCACGAAACCCGGATCTTGCGCGATTATGACCAGGAGCCCCAGGCCCTGACCCGCGAGCGCCGCGGGCTCTGGCTGGTGGATCGCGCCTGCATCGATGCCGCCTTCTGGGACGCCAAGCAACGGGCCCTGCCGATCACGATGATCACGCGGATGAAAAGCAATCTGTGCGTGGATGCGACCGCGGGCTTGCCCATCGCCGACGACCCGGCCAACGCGGGCGTGATTCAAGACCTGCGCGTCACCTTGTCAAGTGCGCGGGAGGAATGGCGCCTCATCACCTACCGCCCTCGCCGCGGCGGGGAGTTGCCATTCCTCACCCATGACTTCAGCCTGCTGCCCGGCGTGGTGGCCTTCCTCTATTTCCGCCGCTGGGAGGAAGAAAAATGCTTCGATACCTGGAAAAACGACTTCGCTCAGGCGAAGGCTTGGGGTAAGGGAACGGTGGCCATTGCCAATCAGGCGCGCCTGGCGATCATCACCAGCCTGCTGGTGGCGATCCTCCTCCACACCCGCCTGGGTGCCGCGGGGGCTCAGGATGAGAAGGCCTGGGCCAAACAGGAAAAGCGGCAGAAGGCTAAGCGGGAGGACCCGGAGGGTACCGATCGCCCGGACTGGTCAGTCCCCCTGTTCCGCTATACCGCCAAGGTGAGCCGCCAGGTCCTGCGGTTCTTCAAACACTGTTTTCTCAAACCAGCCTCGCCAGGGCTCTATGAACGCGAGCTAGGGCCTATGCTGAAGGCCTACCTATGACCTTAACCGGACACCGTTGTCATGCTAGATCACCGCTTTGCACTCCCCACTTCTGCTTCGGAGTGTCTGCAATGAGCGTGTCAGATTCGCTCTATCTAAACCTAGGGTGTGGGCGCCGCTTTCATCCTGGCTGGGTGAATATCGATCTGTCATCACCCGCACCGGAGGTGGTTCGACACGATCTGCGCCAGGGAATACCTTTTCCCGACCAAAGCTGTGATGCAATCTATCATTCACATCTGCTCGAACATATTCCGCAAGAGGAGGCATTGGCATTCCTAAAGGAATGCCAGCGGGTGCTCAAATCAAGGGGTGTTCTGAGGGTTGTGGTCCCCGATCTGGAAACGGTCTGCCGGCTCTATTTGGAAAAGCTGCATGGTGCCCTGGCAGGCGATCAGATGGCCGCGGCAGATTGCGAGTGGATGCGTATCGAACTGCTTGACCAGATGGCCCGCGATTCCTCTGGTGGACGGATGGGACGCGAACTGCAGCGGACCGATCTTCCTAATAGGGTGTTTGTCCTCCAGCGCATCGGTGGTGCCGGCGCCGGCGGATGCGAACCTGCACCACCAGCACCACGAGTATTGACCGCACCGCCTATTCCTAGGTCACAACGCGGCTTGAGGGTTCGCTTGGGCCATTGGCTGCGACGGGTTTCAGTTCGGTTTGCATTGAATCAGGCGCAACGCCAGGCCCTTCTGATTGGTAGCTTCCGCAACTCAGGGGAGGTCCACCGCTGGATGTACGATCGCTACTCTCTGGCCCGCTTGCTGGAGGATGCCGGATTTGTCAGCCCGCAGGTGCGGCGGGCTGATGAGAGCATGATTCCAGGATGGTTAACGTTCCATCTGGATAGCGATGAGGTGGGTAAACCCATTAAGCCAGATTCACTGTTTATGGAGGCGGTGAAGCCGTAGC
>JBATOB010000205.1:0-9895 GCA_049290655.1 Chromatiaceae bacterium
GGGGAGTTGTTGGCGGAATTCACCCTGGCCATGAGGCACGGACTGGGGCTCAACAAGATCCTCGGCACCATTCACCCCTATCCCACCTGGAGCGAGGCCGCCAAATACGCCGCCGGCGAATGGAAGCGCGCCCATGCCCCACAGACCCTACTGGCCGCCCTGGCCCGCTTTCATACCTGGAGAAGGGGATGAAACGTCTTGTGCTCGTCGCACTGTACTTGTCCTGGACAACCCTGGCCGACGCCTTCGATCACGGCATCCGGGACGGCCTGCTCCAGCGCTAAATCCAACACTCTCCCCTGCCCACCCCGCCTGGAGAACGCCATGCATGACCACGTCAAAGCTAAGGTCGAGGGCTTCGCCATCGACCTGGTCAACGGCTCCGTCGAGCTGGGCTGGCCACGTTGCCTTGGGCGGGACTATCCTCGCGCATCCCCACGTCGGGACCGCCCCGAACGACTGCTCATGGAACGAAAACTCAAGCGAGGGGCCCCGGCTGCGCCGTCACTGCCAGATAGCGGCGCGATCCGGGTAAAGGCGTATTGGGCCGGAATCGCCCGGCTCTGGCTAAACCCAGCCCCTTAGCCCGAAGTCAGGCTGGTCAGCCTGGCGATTTCGGGGCCATAGAGGTGGACTAACAGCATACAAGCCGGCACCAGCAGTCCAAAGAGCCGCACCGGGTAGCGAATACCCGCCCGGGCCTGGCTGACTTCCAGAAATTCCTCGATGACCATGCCGCCCTTCCAGGCTGTGATGGTGGCGACGATCAGGGTCAGCCCCAGTCCGGGGGTTGCCCCCTCGCCAAGACTGGCGCCCGTGAGGGTGAGGATGACCAGGATCAGCCAAGTCAGGACCAGGGCGCGAAAGGAGGGGTTCATGGGGCGCCTCAGGGCAGGACGTAGAAGAGTGGAAAAATCATGAGCCAGATCAGGTCGGTGGCGTGCCAATAGCTGGCGAAGGCCACCATGCCGCGATGGTTGCTGGCCGAGTAGGCGCCGGTGGCGAGGCGGGCCAGAATCCAGGCCATGCCGAGCAGCCCCCAGCTCACATGCACCAGGTGATTAAACGTCAGGTAGTAGTAGGCCAGTTGAAAGACATCGCCGCCGCCGGTAAGGCCCCGCGCCAGGTTCCAGCGGAACTCCAGGACCTTCATGATGGGATAACCCAGGGCGGTCACCAGCGCCAGGACCAGCCAGGTCAGGGCCGCGCGCGCGCGATCGGCGCGAATGGCATGCAGGGCGCTGGCGACCATGAAACTACTGGTCAGCATGACCAGGGTGTTGACGATGCCCGCCAGGGTCCACAGCTTGGCGGGGCCTTGGTGAAAGGCCTCCGGATGATGGGCGCGGGCGATGAAATAGACGAAAAACATCAGGGCGAATTCGGTCATCTCCGCAAAGATGCCGACCCAGATGGCCTTGTTGCCAGGGATGCCCGTGTCGCGGGGTTCCGGTGAGGCCATGGCGGGGAGGCTTTCCAGGGCATATTGACTAGCGGGCATGGCGATTTCCCGGAGTCCGAGAGCCTGTCCCGGCAGGTGCCGGTGGATTTCCGGATTGGACACCTGATTGAGTAGCCGAGCGAGCCTCCAACGGGGCATCGGGCCCCAGGCCCGGGTTGGCGGCGGCCTCGGCTGGGCCAGTGGGCTCCCTGGTTGGGGGAAAGACGATGCGGTAGAGCTCATAGTGGGCGTAAGCCAGTACCGGCAGGACCAGGGCCAGCAGGGGTGGCAAGAGGATGCCGACCAGGAGCCCCAAGATGATGGTCAGGCCCCAGGCCAGGGCTGGCCCTGGGCTGTAAAACATGGCCCGCACGCTGGCGTGGATAGCGGGGATGGGTTGGGCGCGGCCCTCGTAGAGAAGGGGCACGGCGAAGGCGGCGATGAGATGAACGCCGGCGGCGAGGCAGGCCCCCATGAGGCTCGACCAGCGAAAAAAGGTACCGACTTTGGCCGCTGCCCCGGGGCTACCCGCTGCTTGAGCCCCTTCTTCCAGCGAGGCGCCAGCGCCAACCAGAAAGGCATAGAGGATGCCGGCGTCCGTGATCCAGACGAGCAAGAGAAAGCAGCAGGCGCCGGCGAGGGCCCAGAAACCCGCGCCCACTTCCCGGTAACCTCGCCAGGCCAGGCCCAGGCCAGGCCGCTGACCCGCGTCCCGCGACTTGAGCAAGGCCAACCAGGGCGGCAGCAGGAGGGGGCCGATCAGGGCGAAGCCGCCCGCCAGGATCAGTGCCAGGGCTGGGGCGCCGATAGCGAGAGGGAGCAGCAGTAGGCTAGTGGTGATCAGGGCGAGGAGGAGGCCCAGGAGCAGGCTGGGTCCAGGAATGGCGCGAAAGTGGCCCCACCCGGAGCCGAGCGCGTTTGAGATATCGGCAAGATGGAAGGGGGCGGGCGAGAGATTGTTCAAGGGGTGGGTATCGCTCTGGTTGGCATCCGGCCTGCTAAGTGTGGGCCAGGTGTATGCGGGCTGAGGTTTGATCCGCAGATTAAGGAGCGCCCCCAGGGGTGCCTTGATCCACCTCAAATCCACCGGCCAGAGCCCCTTGACATAAGTCAAGGGCAAAGGGTGGGACTCCTCTTACTCTTCGCGATGGCTGATACTCGGTCGGCCCACGATCATCAATACTCAAGCGGAGAGGCACTTCATGAATTCGAAATTTTTGACGACCATCGGGCGCCATCGCGCCGGGGTATTTTTAGTCAGCGCCATGGCGTTTGCCGTGGGTCATGCCTTGGCCGCGACCGATCCCGCGCACCCCGACGCCAAAAGCCCCGAGATGTCCTACCAGGGCGCCCCCGGGGCCATCGATCCCGCGGCCATGAAGGACTTTATGGATGGCGAAGGGCCCAAGATGACCAAGGCCGAGTTCGAGCAGGCCAAGGGCATCTTCTTCCAGCGCTGCGCCGGTTGCCACGGGGTGCTGCGCAAGGGCGCGACCGGCAAGCCTCTGACCACCGACAAGACCCGACCGCTGGGCACGCCCTACCTCAGCGCCTTCATCAACATGGGCTCCCCGGCGGGCATGCCCAACTGGGGTACCTCCGGCCAGCTCAGCCCGGCCGAGATCGACCTCATGGCCCGTTACCTTCAGCATGAGCCGCCGCAGCCCCCCGAGTTCGGCATGAAGGAGATGAAGGCGAGCTGGAAGGTGCTGATTCCGCCGGAGAAGCGGCCCGCCAAGCAGATGAACAAGCTCAACCTGGAGAACCTGTTCTCGGTAACGCTCCGCGACGCGGGCCAGATCGCCCTGATCGACGGCGACTCCAAGGAGATCGTGTCCATCATCCCCACCGGCTACGCGGTGCACATCTCGCGCATGTCGGCCTCCGGTCGCTATCTCTACGTCATCGGGCGGGACGCCCGCATCGACCTCATCGATCTGTGGATGGAGACCCCCGCACCGGTGGCCACCATCAAGGTTGGCATGGAGGCCCGCTCGGTGGAGACGTCCAAGTTCAAGGGTACCGAGGACAAATACGCCATCGCCGGGACCTACTGGCCGCCGCAGTTCGTCATCATGGACGGGGACACCCTGGAACCCGAGAAGATCGTTTCCACCCGCGGCATGACCGTGGACACCCAGGAGTACCACCCGGAGCCCCGCGTGGCGGCCATCGTCGCCTCCCACGAGAAGCCGGAGTTCATCGTCAATGTGAAGGAGACCGGCCACGTCCTGATGGTGGACTACTCCGACATCGACAACCTCAAGATCACCGACATCGAGGCCGCCCCCTTCCTGCATGACGGCGGTTGGGACTCGACCCAGCGCTACTTCATGACCGCGGCCAACAAGTCCGACAAGATCGCCGTGGTGGACTCGAAGCAGAGCAAGCTGGCCGGCCTGGTGAATGTCGGCTCCATCCCCCATCCGGGGCGCGGCGCCAACTTCGTCGATCCCAAGTTCGGGCCGGTCTGGGCCACCAGCCACTTGGGCGATGCCTCCGTCGTCCTCATCGGCACGGACCCGGTGAAGCACCCGGACCAGGCGTGGAAGGTGGTGCGCAAGTTCGACGGCCTGGGCGGCGGCTCGCTCTTCATCAAGACCCACCCCAAGTCCAAGCATCTGTATGTGGACGCGGCCCTGAACCCGGTGGAGGGGATCAGCCAGGCGATCGCCGTCTTCGACATCGACAACCTGGACAAGGGTTTCCAGAAGCTCGACATCGCCGCCATGGCGGAGCTGGGCGACGGGCCCAAGCGCGTGGTGCAGCCAGAGTTCAATAAGGCCGGCGACGAGGTCTGGTTCTCGGTGTGGAATGGAAAAGACCAGAAGTCCGCCCTGGTGGTGCTCGACGACAAGACCCTCAAGGTCAAGAAGCTGATCAAGGACGACCGCATCATCACCCCGACGGGTAAGTTCAACGTCTACAACACCATGCACGACGTCTATTGAGCGCTGATCCGGCGTTAGCCTCCTGGGTTTCCTTCCCGGCCTAGCCGGGATCGGAACCTCGCGCTATCCTCATGGGGCATGGAAGCCCCACGACTTTAAATCGCCGCACGGGCGATTTTTTATTAGGGAATCACCCGGTATCACCCTCCAGGGGTAAAGTTGCCATGGCCATGCCAAGACTTCTCATGCTGTTGCCGCTGGCGATGGCGCTCAACAACCCCTCCGCCAGGGCGGAGTCCACCCCGCCGGGGCCGCGGGAGACGGGGTCCACCCCAGTGGCGGAGAGCCAACCCCGGGATGCCGGGGCGCTTTATCTACAAATCTGCGCCGAGTGTCATGGGGCCGACCGCCTGGGCATCACGGGGCCGCCCCTGATCCCCGAGAATTTCGGCCGCCTCAAGCGCGAGGAGGCCAGCAAGCTCATCCTCGAGGGCCGGCCGGCGACCCAGATGCCCGCCTTCGCCGATCGGCTCTCCGCGGCCGAGGCTCAGGCCTTGGTGGACCTGGTCTTCACCCCGCCAGCCGAGACGCCGGAGTGGGGCCTGGAGCGCATTCGCGCCAGCCATCTGGCCTTGGTGGCCCCCGCGGCTCTGCCGGATCACCCCCTCCACGGGGCCGACCCGCTGAATCTCTTCGTGGTGGTGGAGACGGGCGATCACCACGCCACCATCCTGGATGGCGACCGCCTGGAACCCCTCCATCGCTTTGCCACCCGCCGCGCCTTGCATGGCGGACCCAAGTTCTCCAATGACGGGCGCTTCGTCTATTTCGCCTCCCGTGACGGCTGGATCAGCAAATTCGATCTGCACGGTTTCCAGACCGTGGCCGAGATCCGTGCCGGCATCAACACCCGCAATCTGGCGGTGTCCGGCGATGGCCGTTATGTCGCCGTGGCCAACTACCTGCCCCACAACATGGTGCTCCTGGACGCCCGGGACCTGCTGCCCATCAAGCTGATCCCGGTCCAGGACGAAACGGGCAAGACCAGCCGGGTAAGCGCCGTCTATGCCGCGCCCCCCCGGCAGAGCTTCGTCGCCGCCCTCAAGGATATCCCCGAGGTCTGGGAGATCATGGTCGCGGACGATCCCCTGCCGGTCTATAACGGCCCCATGCACGATTACCGGATGGGGGAGGGGATCGCCCGGGAGCCAGGCCCCTTCCCGGTGCGCCGGACCAAGCTCGATGGCTTTCTGGATGATTTTTTCTTCAATCAGAGCTACCAGATCCTGATCGGCGCGGCTCGGGATGGCAAAAAGGGGCAGGCCATCAATCTCGATGTCCGACAGCGCATCGCCGAACTGGACCTGGATGGCATGCCGCACCTGAGTTCCGGCATCACCTGGGAGCGCGATGGCCGTACCCTGCTGGCAACACCCCACCTGTCGAAGGCCGAGGTGACGGTTATTGACCTGGGGACCTGGGAGACGGTGGCGCGCATCCCCACCCTGGGGCCGGGCTTCTTTGCCCGCAGCCACGAAAACAGTCCCTACGCCTGGGTAGACGTCTTTTCGGGACCCAACAAGGATGCCATGCATGTGATCGACAAGCAGAGCCTGCAAATCGTCGAGACCCTCCGTCCGGAGCCCGGCAAGACCGCGGCCCATGTGGAATTCGACCGCTATGGCAAGTACGCACTGGTGAGTATCTGGGAGGACGATGGCGCCCTGGTGGTCTATGACGCCAAAACTCTCAAGGAGGTGAAGCGGCTACCCATGCGTAAGCCTTCTGGTAAATACAATGTTTACAACAAGATCACTCGATCCGAGGGGACGAGCCACTGAAAACGAGGTGAGGCGCCCCGAAGGGCTTCAGGCGCCTCTCGCCTTCACGGCCTCCAGACATGATCCACCGCGACCGTAACCTTGCCGTAGAGGGTGGGTCCGGAGGAGGGCGCTTGGGTGTCCTTGACGTCAGTCGGGGTCGCGCACGCGCTAAGCCCGAGGACGATGACAAATAGCGGGAGTAGGGGATTCATCGGGAAGTACCTCAGGGCTAATGGCTATGACGGCAACGACGCGGCGACGGCCGATCTGTCTAGGGTCGGGATGCCACCGATCCTGGGGTTATGGGGGAGGACCCTGGGGCCGGGAGTCGGTGCGACTCCCGGTCCCGGTTAGGGCTGACGCCCAAGTCGCCGATCAGGCTTCCTTGCCACCAACCATCTTATAGGCCAGGGCACCGACGACCCCACCGATGATGGGTGCGACCCAGAACAGCCAGAGCTGGCTCAGGGCCTCGTCCTTGCCGGCCATCAGGGCAACTACCAGGGCAGGACCGGTGCTGCGGGCCGGGTTGACCGAGGTATTGGTCACGGGGATCGAGATGAGATGGATCAGCGTCAAGGCGAGACCGATGGCCAGTCCCGCCGAAACCGCCGAGGCACGCTTGTCGGTGGCACCCATGATTACGAACAGGAATATGGCGGTCATGACGACCTCGGTCACCAGAGCGGCCATCATGCCGTAGCCCTGGGGAGACAGCTTGTCGTAGCCGTTAACGGCCAGGATGTGGGACGACAGTTGTAAGGTCGGCTGACCTTCCTTGTGCAGACCCATATCGCTCGCGATGTAGAAAATCAGTAAGGACGCGGCGATGGCGCCCAGGGTCTGGGCGATCACGTACATCGGCACGTCGGCGAAGCTGAAGCGCCCACCCACGGCCAGACCGATGGAAACGGCCGGATTCAGGTGGCAGCCGGAGATATGGCCGATGGCGTAGGCCATGGTGAGCACGGTCAGGCCGAAGGCTAAGGCGACACCCAGGTAGCCGATACCGAGGTTGGGCTCGCCGGTGGCGAAGACGGCGGCACCGCAGCCGCCAAGGACGAGCCAGAAGGTGCCGATGAATTCGGCGGCGAGCTTGTTACTGAGGTTCATGGTTTGCTCCTTGAGCTTGTTAAAAAACCTTAGGTTGATGAAAAGGTGGGGCGGATGTGGTAACGCACAAAACCCAAGATTAGGAAGGATGCGATAAGCCGTCGTGAGGGTCAAGATCCCTATCGGCTCGACCCATGGCTCAAGGGCAATCACCGGGGACCCATCATCCTTCATGGAGACAGGCACCCAGCCGTTCACCGAAGTCAGATCCAATCCTGATCGAATCGGCCAAAGCGGGACCTGCGGAAGTATAGGCGTATTCCCGCTCGCCGTCAGCCCTGAAAAACCCTGAGGCCCAGGGCTCCCGAATGATATACGCTAATTTAGACAGTTGGTTAGGTACCATACCTCGGTCTCGGAAACAGGCTCACCTGTGGCTGGGTTCACGCCCCCGCTTCAGGCCCATATAGTGTTCGACAAGGTTTTGTAGGTCGCCATCACGCTGGCTGCTGTACAATCCTCGGTCACTTTGAGCCGAGCGATGCCGAGGAGGCGCCCGTGAGCAACACCGGAGATAGTGCCCCTGCCAAGCGCGGGAGTCCGCCATTCCATGAACCCGTCGGGGACTTCGATTTCGGTGAGGCAACGGCGGCGGTCTTTGACGACATGCTCGACCGCAGCATCCCGGAATACCGGGAGTTGCAACGGATGATCGGTGAGCTTGCCGCGACCTTTGCCGAGCCGGGGACGCGCGTCTATGACCTGGGTTGCTCCACGGGGATTACCCTGGAGACCCTGATGGGTGCCGTACCGGTCCCTGTCGAATTCGTCGGCATGGACTATTCCCCGCCCATGCTCGAACGTGCCCACGAGCGGCTGTCCAGGCGCGCCGGGGCCGACCGCCTGACCCTGCTGGAGGCAGACCTCAACAATGGCGTCCAGGTGGAGAATGCCTCGGTCGTGGTCCTGAATCTGACGCTACAATTTGTCAGACCACTGCGGCGCGACGCCCTCATCCAGAGCATCAATCGGGGTATGAACCCGAACGGTTGTCTGATCCTCGTGGAAAAGGTGCTGGGGAACGACTCGCTGTTCAACCGAACCTTTATCCGGCTCTACTATGAGATGAAAAGGCGTAACGGCTACAGCGAGACGGATATTGCCCACAAGCGCGAGGCGCTGGAGAATGTCCTCATTCCCTACCGGGTGGATGAGAATTTCGAGCTTCTGGGGCGCAATGGATTCAATCAGGCGGATATTTTTTTCAAGTGGTACAACTTCTGCGGGATCGTCGGGGTAAAAGGGCCATGATTGCTGTCGGGCAGTTCCTGTTCCGCTTCCGTAATGCGATCTTTCCCTCGGTCATGCTGTGTGCCCTGCTCTTCGCCAGGCCATATTACAGCTTCGGCAGCGAGGCGATGGACTGGCTGGTCGATCTCGTCGGCATTGCCCTGATTGTCGCCGGGCAGGCGCTGAGGGCGATCACCATCGGTTACGAATACATTCGCCGAGGTGGCCGTGATGGGCGTGTCTTTGCCGAGGGCTTGGTCCAAGGCGGGGTCTTCGCCCATTGCCGCAACCCCCTCTACCTGGGCAATATACTCCTGGCCGTCGGATTCCTGGTCGTACTGGGCCAGGGGTGGTTGATTGCGGCCGGCGTGCCCTTGGTGGTTTTCGTCTACATCGCCATCGTCGCCGCCGAAGAGGACTATCTATCCCGCGAATTTGGCGATCAGTACCTTGCTTACCAGAAGCGCGTAAACCGTTGGCTGCCGAATTGGAAAGGGTTTCGCGACTCTGTTGCCCCCATGCGTTTCAATTGGCAGCGCGTCCTGGTCAAGGAGTACAACACCGTCTTCGCGGTTGTGGCGGTGCTCCTGTTTATCCAGACCTATACCCGCAGCCTGGAAGGTGGAATGTCGCAGGGACGCTGGTTCCTGGTCACCGCGATTGGTTGCCTGCTGGCGGTCGGTTACCTGGTGATTCGCATGCTCAAGAAGAAGGGGCTGATTCGTGGCTGGCGAACCGAGGAATAGCGCTGATCACCTCAGGCATTGCCGGCCCGGTAACGGTGCCGGGTCAGCCTGACGCGAAATCCCGCGGGCACCGAACCAGGAACCCAGACCCAAGGGCATGGCCGCCAGGGCGACATCCAGCTCCACCGCATCCAGGCTGTTCTTGATCGTCGAAGATCAACCCGGCAAAGTTGCTGGGATTGGTGCTGTTCTTGAGGCCCGGATAGCCCCCCTCGGCGCCGTGATCAACGGCGACCTTGAGGGCGGGCAGGCTGCCCGCGGGGCAGATCAATCCGAGGAAGGGGGAGCGGGCGTGGGGGGACCGTGACTACGACTCAACAATGCGGTGTAGGGATCACTGGGCCTTGATGATGCTCGCCTTCTCCAGCAGTAGCGGGTACTTATAGCCGGAGCCGAAGTCCAGGTCCACCATCAGGGTGCCGGTGACCGAAACCGTGTCACCCATCGCGGCGGTGTCGTCGCTGGTGAGGGTTAGGTCGTTGGTGCCCACGGCGGGGTCGCCGGAGCCGTCCTGCAGGTGGAGGAAGTTCCGGTTCATGATGTTGTTGTTGACCTTCACCACCTTGCCTTGAAGCTTCACCTGCTTGCCGGCAAGTTCTGCTTTCTCCTTGTAAATGTCGGCGATGCTCTTCTGGACCACCTCATCGGCGA
>JBATOB010000206.1:0-7881 GCA_049290655.1 Chromatiaceae bacterium
GGAGCTGGGTGTCGATCTGACCTTCGTCAAGGGCTCGGGGCTCAAGGGCCGGATCCTCAAGGAGGACGTCCAGGGCTACGTCAAGCAGACCCTGACCCAGGGAGCGGCGGCGCCCACCGCCAGCACCCTGCCCTTTGCACTGCCGCCCGCCCCCGAGGTGGACTTCGCCAAGTTCGGCCCCGTGGAGATCCGGGAACTCTCCCGGATTCAGAAGCTGAGCGGCAGGCACCTGCATCGCGCCTGGCTCTCGGTGCCCCACGTGACCCAATTCGACGAGGCGGACATAACCGAGTTGGAGGCCTTTCGCAAGGCTCAACAGGACGCCGCGACGGCGGAGGGTATCAAGCTCACCTTCCTGCCCTTTCTGCTCAAGGCCGTCGCCACCGCCCTGAACCGCATGCCTCACTTCAAATCCTCCCTGACGCCCGACGGCGAAGGCCTGGTGATGAAGCACTACACCCACATTGGCGTCGCCGTGGAAACCCCCAAGGGCCTGGTGGTCCCGGTCGTCCGCCAGGTGGACAAGAAGGGGATTCAAGATCTGGCCCGGGAGCTGATGGACCTGGGCGGCAAGGCCCGGAATGGCAAACTGCTTCCCGGCGACATGCAGGGCGGATGCTTCTCCATCTCCAGCCTGGGTGGTATTGGCGGCACCGCCTTCACCCCCATCGTCAATGCCCCCGAGGTCGCCATCCTCGGCGTCTCCCGCGCCACCCTGAAGCCGGTCTGGCAGGGCGCGGCCTTCGTCCCCCGCCTCATGCTGCCTCTATCCCTCTCCTACGACCACCGCGTTATCGACGGCGCCGAGGGGGCGCGCTTCACCCGCCTGCTCGGTGACTTGCTGGGGGATATCCGCCGCCTGCTGTTGTAAGGCCCCTTAACAAAATGTCGATCCTCTGGTCGGCTCGGCTCGACAAGGACCGGCTCGGCTCAAGCGATGGCCGCGCGGGCCGGAACTGGTCTCGCTATAATCCTTGGCCCGCGACCCTCAGCCAGGCCTATACCCAACGTGGTCGAGCGTTATTACGATAAAATCGCCCTGTCGGATGAGGCTAACCGCTTTCGCACCGAGGGCTTTCTGCGCGACGGCGCCCTGACCCGGGCGGGCGGGCAACGTCTGCCCATGGCCGAGCTCCCACCCTTTCTGCGCGCCCTGCTGGTTACCGACGGCACGGTCACCAAAATCCTGGAGGCCTATTTCTGGGAGCCCGTGGAGGTACGCACCCTGGAGCAGGATTTCTGGACGGCCGAACGCCCCGTGGACTGGCTTGGAGTCGAAACCGGTGACAAGATACTGATCCGTCTGGCCCTGTTGCAGGGGATCGATAGCTGCAGAACCTACGCCGAGGCCTTTTCCGTC
The DNA here is from genome assembly GCA_049290655.1 of Chromatiaceae bacterium. Taxonomy (GTDB): domain Bacteria; phylum Pseudomonadota; class Gammaproteobacteria; order Chromatiales; family Chromatiaceae; genus M0108. The sequence goes on from JBATOB010000206.1 coordinate 1,361, forward strand.
ATCCGTGCCGACCTGATCCCCGCGGCCTTTCGCCAGCGCCTCATCGACCGTGAGATCGGGATCGGGGTCCTGATCCGGGACAGCGGCCTGGAGAGTTATCGCGAGGTCATGGAGATCGGCATCGATCATCCCGACCCAGGCGAAGAGCGCGTCTTTCGCACCTACCGCATCATCATCGCCGGGGCACCGGTCATCCTTATTACCGAGAGCTTTCCGCTGGCGCTGTACGCCAGGGCCTGAAGGTGGGTTGATCCTCGCCCAAAGTCGCCGCCCCGGCTGTCAACCCAGCTTGCCCAGCGGAGCGAAAATCCGTAGTCTTGGCAGGACTTGCCGACGGCGGGCCCGGACACCCACCGGGCGAAACGCATCTTCCCGTCCGCGCCATTCCGGCCATTCAATTCAGATAGGACTCGCGATGGATACCAGCCTCGACACCGCCCGCTTCAATATGATCCAGCAACAGATCCGCCCCTGGGGCATGACCGACAACCGGGTGCTGGATACCCTGGCCGCCATTTCCCGCGAGCGCTTCGTCCCCGAGGCCTATCGCGGTCTGGCCTACGCCGACATCGAGGTGCCCCTCGGTCATGGCCAGGCCATGCTCGCCCCCAAGGTCGTCGCCCGCCTCCTGCAGGCCCTGTCGATCATGGCCGATGACCGCATCCTGGAGATCGGCGCGGGTAGCGGCTACCTCACCGCCTGCCTGAGCCACCTGGGCGACGCCGTCATCAGCCTGGAGATCGACCCGGACCTCGCCACCCTGGCGCGCAAGAATCTGGCCGAGGTGGACCCACGCCGGCTGGAGATACGGGAAGGCGACGGCCTGGCGGGCCACATCGAAGGCGGACCCTTCGACGTCATTGCCGTCACCGGCTCCCTGCCAGACGCCAGCGCCCTGGAAGGTCTGGAGACGCAACTCGCCCCCCACGGCCGCCTCTTCGCCATCATCGGCCTGGAACCGGCCATGCAGGCCACCCTGGTCACCCATGGCCCCGAGGGCTTCACGCGCAAGGCCCTGTTCGAGACCTCGGTCCCGGCCCTGGCCAAGGCCCCGGAGCCGGAACGGTTCGTTTTTTAGCGCTTTCCCGCTGGGAAGGGCGGATCTATTGACATTTATCAACGTTATTCAGTAACAGATCGGTGACAATCGAATCAGGATGGAGCTTGCATCCATCACCTCGCTCGATGCTGTACTTGGGCGACTCACACCATAAATAAAAGAACCCGGTCGCCGTATTCCCGGGCAGCATCACCCCAGAGGAGGTTCACGCCAAGGCCTGGAGCCTGCCGCGTCTTTCCCGTCGTGCGTTCTTGAAAACCAGCGGTTACGGAACCGCTGGTTTTGGCCTGCTCTCTCCCCTCTCGAATCTGGTGAGCCAGGCGCTCGCCCAGGACGATTCGGTGCGGGAGGAAGTGAGCTATAGCATCTGCAATTTTTGCTCTTCGCTTTGCAACCTGCGCGTCACCACCCATAGCAAGGGCGGCGACAAACGCATTGTCAAGCTGGACGGAAATCCTAACTCAACCCTCAATCGGGGCAAGATCTGCGCCCGTGGCCAGGCGGGACTGCGCCAGACCTACGATACCGACCGTATCAAGACCCCCCTCATCCGCATCGAAGGCAGCCAGCGCGGAGAATACAAGTTTCGCCAGGCCAGTTGGGAAGAGGCCTGGGACTACATCGCCAAAAAGCAGGCCGCCGCCCGGATCAAACCCTGGGAGTGGACCATGGTGGGGGGCTGGACCTCCTGCGTCTTTTACATGAACTGGGCGGTGCCCTTCGCCATGGCCAACGAGGTGCCCAACATCGTTGCCTCGCCCATGCAGCACTGCGTTACCACGGGTCACCTGGGTACCGATCTGGTCACCGGCAACTTCAATATCCATGACGAAGTGCTGCCCGACTTCGACCACGCCAAGTATATCCTGCTGGTGGGGAACAATGCCTCGATCGGCGCCGTGTCCACCTGTCGCATGGTGCGTTTCGCTCAAGGCCGTAAGAATGGGGCCAAGATCGTGGCCCTCGACCCGCGCTGCTCGGAAACCGCGGCCAAGGCGGACGAGTGGATCCAGATCCGCCCCGGTACGGACCTGGCCTTCATGCTGGCGCTGATGCGAATCCTGATGCAGGAGGAGCTTTACGATGCCGAGTTCCTCCGGCGTCACACCAACCTGCCATTTCTTATGACCCAGGACGACAAGGGCGAGTGGCAACTGGTGACGGACACGGAGGGCAGACCCCTGGCGGTGGAGGAGGACACTGGCAACCTGCGCACACTGAAGAAATTCAGCAACCAGAACCACAAGGACAACGAAGGCCGCGCCTTTACCCCAGGTCTCCAGGTCCCCCCAGACTTTAGCGTGGAGGGTCGGCCGGTCAAGACGGTCTTCCAGGTCCAGCTCGAGGAACTCGCCCCCTATACCGCCGAGTGGGCGGCGGAGATCACGGGGATTGCCGCGGAGACCATCAGCCGTATTGCCCATGAGTTTGGCAACACGCGCCCCGCCATCGTCGACCCAGGTTGGCACGGGGCCCGTTTTGGCAACATCATGATGCTGCGGCGGGTACAGGCCATGGTACAGGCCCTCATCGGCGGTATCGACTCGGTGGGCGGCTGGATGAATTCCGGCGAACTCCACCACAAGGCCCACCAGATGTACCAGGCCATGGAGGAGGGCTATGAGATGGGCGCGCCACTCGCCAATCTCGCTGGCATGGCCTTTGCCAAGATGGTGATCGGGGCCGTGTCCCAGGGCGAGAATTTTACCCATGGCAAGCCGGGTTGGGCCTGGGCCTGGAACGCCCAGGAGAAGGCGGCTGGCCGCTTCAACGTGGCCCTGCCGGTGATGACCGACTCGGGCCTGCGCGAATCGGTGGAGTCCAAGCTCCAGTTCAAGGGCGAGCCCTACCTGACCCGCGCCTTCATCATCAACGCGGCCAATCCGGTCCGACACTATTATCCCGACAGCTACTGGAAAGAGACCCTCAGCCACCCGAACGTGGCCTTGGTGGTCATGGTTGAGGTTCTGCCCTCGGATACGGCCCCTTACGCGGACGTGATCCTGCCTAATACCACCTATCTCGAACGTAATGAGCCCACCCTGTACGGCAATGGGGTAAACCACGATCTCGCCCTGACCACCCGTTATGCCGCCATCGATCCCCTCTATGACACCGAGGAAACCGCTGACATCCTCCTGAAAATGACCGAGGTCATCAGTGGCAACCGAGATGGTTTTCTCGATTGGGTGGAAAAGCTAACCGGGCTCAAGGCCGCGCCGGTCAAGGAGGCCTACGCCGAACTCCAAAAGACCCAGAAAAAGGGAGCCTTTGCCGCCGCCTGCCGTCGGGTCTCCTTTGCCCAAACCGCGGCGCGACTCGGCACCACTCCCGAGGCGATCGATGCGATCCTGCGTGACAAGGGGGTTTATCTGGAGGAAAGGAAGGAAAAAATCCTCGATCAATGGAGTATGCCGCGACGCATGCCAGTACCCACCGACAGCGGCCGGGTGGAGTTCTACAGCGGGTTGATGCGTAGCCTGCGCGATGGGGGCCATACCGAGGCGAATTTCAGTGTCCTGGCGACCTGGATCCCGCCAGAATACCGGGATGGCGAACCCGCGACGATAGCCTTGGAGGCCGATGAATTTTTCTTCGCCTACGGCAAGACCCCCACCGTCTCCCACGGCTCCACCAACAGCAACAACCCCGTTCTGGCGGGCATCAATCAGTTCAAGAAGGATATTTACAAGGGCGTGTGGATACACCCCGAGCGGGCGGCCAAGCTACAGATCCGCAACGGCGATCCGATCCGGCTCACCAACTCCAAGTCGGGGCAGGTAACCGGCGGACATGCCCACATCACGCGCCTGGTGCATCCCGATACCCTCTTTGTTTACTCCTCCTTCGGGGTCGAAAACAAGGCGCTATCCCGAACCCACGGGGATGGCACGGCCACCAACAAATTGATCCCCTACCAGGTCGAGCCGGTGGTGGCGGGTTTCCGCTCCCAGGAGTTCACGATCCGGGTAGCCAAGGTTTAAGGAGGATAGACAATGACTCACTACGCCATGGTCATCGACCTCAATACCTGCGTGGGCTGTAATGCCTGCATGGCCGCCTGCGCCTTGGAGAACCAGACCCCCGTCTGGGACGATCACAAGTGGCGCACCTACGTCCACGACAAGGAGATCGGGGTAGGCAGCAACGTGCATCGCCGCTTCTTCCCGCGCCTCTGTAACCACTGTGACAACCCGGCCTGCATGAGCGTCTGCCCCACCGGGGCCACCTACAAGAAGCCGAACGGCATCGTCATGGTGGACCAGGACCTCTGCATGGGCTGCGGTGCCTGCGCCATGGCCTGCCCCTACCATGCCCGAGTAGCCATCACCTACGCGGACGTGGCCCTGGGCAAGGAGTTTTATGGGTCCGACTACCGGCGCTCCAGCCCCAGCATGGATAAATGCTCCTTCTGCGACCATCGGGTGGAAAAGGGGCTCAAGCCGGCCTGTGTGGAGACCTGCGTCGGCTCGGCCCGCATGTTCGGCAATCTGGACGACCCCCAGGACCCCGTGGCGCAAATGGTTGCCAGCGGGGTAGCGAGGCCCCTCATGCCCCACATCGGCACCCGTCCTAACGTGTTTTACATTGATGACCTCAAGTGGAGGGGCTGAGATGGACGTCACCATGACATACGAGACACAGAATCTCTGGACCTGGTGGCTCGCCGTGTATCTTTATACCGGCGGCTTGGGCGCCGCGACCCTGGCGGTGACCTTCCTCACCGATATGTACCTCAAGCCCCACCGCAATCTGGTGATATGGGGCGCGGGCGCGGGTGTCGTCCTGCTGGCCATCGGCTCCATGATGTTGTTCGGCCACCTGTTACACCACCTGGCGGCCATCCATATACTGAATCCTATGGTTTTTTTCAAGAAACCCGATGCCTGGATCGCCTGGGGCACCCAGTTCATCATCTGGATGATGGTTTGGGGGGTGCTTTACGCCCTTCCCTACGCCCGCGAAACACCCTTCCTGAAACGCCTGCCGCTGGTCGGCAAGGTGCTGGAATGGCGCATGGTGATCAAGCTCTGTGAAGCGGTGACCCGCTTCCGCAAATTTGTCGGCTGGCTGGCGGTGATCAACGGCGTGGGGGTAACGGTTTATACCGGCCTGCTGCTGCAGTCCTTCCCCGCCGTAGCCTTGTGGGCCAATCCAGGCGTACCGCTGCTCTTTACGGTGTCGGCCTTCTCTACCGCCATGGCCTTCCTGCTCCTGATCATGTACACCGTCATCAAGGACGCGGAAGACACCCGGATTCGGCTTCTCTATGAGCGTATCGATCTGGTACTGATCTCCGCCGAGCTGGTGATCTTGTTCTCCTTTTTCTTCTACCTCAAACGCGGGTCGGAGTCGGCCATGCGTTCCTGGGAGCTCCTGTTCACCGACTTCGGGTGGCTGATTGGCTTCATCGGCTTTGGCCTGATCGTGCCATTCTTTCTGGAACTGAGGGGGGTGGTCAAGGGCTGGACCAGTCATGTGCCCATTATCACCGCCTCGGTCCTGGTCCTGATGGGCGGTTACCTATTGCGGCACTACTTCATGTACGCAGGGATTTATGCCTATCCCTGGTAGGGGCGGGACTTGTGTCAAGAGGCCAATAGATGAAATCAAGCCACCGGCCGCCTTCTCGGGCGGCCGATGGTCTTGGTCTTGGTGAGGATTAGGTGGCGAAGGGTGCGGGGTATCATTCGCCGCGCTTGCGCGGCATCAGCCGATCCACAAGCTTAAGAGCTACACCAGCACCGCCGAGATACAGCGCAAACAGGACCATCAGGCCGGCTCCGGAGCCGGCAAAGCCAAACAAATTTTCCATGGGATTCTCCCAAATGTCTCCGTGGTTGATGAGTCCTGCTAGTTTAGTATCTTCTTAAATACCTATCAACTTTATTCCCGCCGGAACTACCCGACCATGGCCACCGACCGCTATCGTGATCCGCGGCAAATCTACGTCCTCTCCGCCTTGCTGGCGTTCCCGGAGGACGACGGCCTCGACGCACTGCGAGACATGCTACCGGTGGCCCCTTGGTTGTCGCCCGCTATCGACGAGTTGGCTCATAGGCCCCTGGAACATTGGCAAGGCGAGCACACCCGTCTCTTTTTGAGCGGTTACCCCAAGACGCCTTGCCCCCCCTTCGAATCGGCCTATCGGCAGGGCCAGATGGGGGGAACCGCCGCGGCGGACCTTGAGGTCCTCTACCGCCGCGCGGGCCTGGGGGCCAGATTGGCACCCGCCGATTACCTGGGCACCTTACTCGAATGCCTGGCCCTGCTGGAGGAGCGGGGAGATGCGCAGCGGATTATTGGGGAGCTATGGGACACGCATCTCCAACGCTGGCTCCCCCGCTTTGCACGAGATCTCCAGATCCATGGCGAGATTGAACTCTACCGCCTCCTGGGAGCGCGGCTGGAAGGGTTGTGTGGGGAGGTGGAACTTGCCTGACGCCCCATGGTCGCTTTG
>JBATOB010000207.1:0-2901 GCA_049290655.1 Chromatiaceae bacterium
GCTGTTAGCCGTCCTTGGCGAAAAATTCCGGGCGGTCAGGACCTTGCCCGCAACTGGGGTAACTGGTAGCGGGGTAGCGGGGTTACCCCGTGAAGTTACCCCGCCAAAAAACCGGCTGCACGGGGACGATAATAAACCGCGTTGGACAAAAAAGCCAATGAAATGGCGGTGCTAGGAGGGGCTAACGGACGGGGTTGGATGGGGTTGGATGGGTCTTTGGTGCCTGATGCCAGCGTTGAACCAAAATCCTATTCCGGGAATTATGCCCTTTATGCCACGGCGGAGCAGCCCATCTGGTACGAGACCGATACCCGCGGTCAAGGACTCAATATCTTCGGGGCTTTTGCGATCAATCCCCAAGTTGATCGCAATCTGGCCGATTGGCTGTTTGACGTCGGCCTGACCTACACCGGGCTTATCGAGGGCCGGCCCCTTGATCGGACCGGGATTGGCTATACGCGACTTAACATGAGTCCAGCCACGCCAAAAATGTACGCTCCTTCAATGACTACATGGGCACGACCCACGCCATACCCAGCCATGAATCATTCCTGGAGTTGGGTCATCAAGCCGCGATAAGGCCCTGGCTAAAAATTCAGCCCTTCTTTCAATATCTGGTCAATCCCGGGCAGAATCAATTTCCACCCATGGACTATCCGGACCTCACTATTTTGGGTGTACGCTTCATCCTCTCGCTTTAGGATCCAGGCAGACGGCCATCCAGCCCGTTACCCCCGCGCTCCTCCCCAAGGAACAGATGTAACCGCACGTTGGCATAGTCCTGGTGGGCCTCATGCAGACGCCGCCCGAGCTTGAAGGCGCTGGCGTTCACCTGTGCCAAACTGGCCTCCGGCGTAGCCACCAGAAATACCTCCGCTACTAAACCCTGGGCGGTATAGTGCGGCACCACCCTGTGGATCTCTAGCAAGGGCCATTCCAGAGCGCCGAACCCCTCGATACGCTCCCGAAGCCGGCCACGGCTATGGGTGATCCGTTCCACCCCCTCCGTCATATCGGATTCCGACGCGGTCTCGTCGCTGATATCCACATGCACCATCACCGAGGTGATGTCGGAGACCTCCTTGATCAGGGTCTTCTCCACCTCATCGGCAATCCGATGGCCCTCGGAAACCGACAGGAAGGCATCCACGACCACGTGCACATCCACCATGATGTCGGGACCCATGCGCCGGGCCTTGACCAGGTGGGCGGACTGGACCTCGGGATGGTCGTTGATGAGACGCTGGATGGTGTCGTGGATCTCCTTGTCGATGGCGGTGGACGCGTCGGTAAGCTCGCGCAGGGCCTCGATGGCAATCTCCACCCCCACCTTGCCGACGAAGAAGGCCACGCCGATAGCGGCCACGGGGTCGAGGACCGGCCACCCCATGAGGGCGCCGGCAATACCGACCAGCGCCGCGAAAGAGGCAATGGCATCGCTGCGGTGATGCCAGGCGTTGGCGACGATGATTTTCGAACCGATACGCCGCCCCACGCGAATGGTGTACTGGTAAAGCAGCTCCTTGATGAGCATAGACCCGGCGGCTATCCAGAGGGCGAGGGCTGCGGGGGCCTCCAGCTCGGGATCCTGAATGCGGCCCACCGCATCCCACACGATACCCACGGCCACCGCCAGCAGGATCAGGGATAGCAGCAGCGTCGCCAGACTCTCGTACTTACCGTGGCCATAGGGGTGATCCGCATCCACCTCCTTGCGGGCGATGCGCATCCCGATCAGCACCACCATATCGAACAGGAGATCGGCCGCCGAATGCAAACCTTCCGCCACCAGCGCGGCGGAATTGCCCAGGAAGCCAACGATGAGCTTGCCCAAGGTGAGCAGGGTATCGGCACCCGCCCCGATCTGGGTCACGCGCACGGCCGTCCGATAGTTTTCTTTTTTGACATCAAGGGGTGCGGCATCCACGGCGAGACCTCTGGAGGGGAAGGATGGAAGAGGGAGTGTGATTCGCGGCTAAGGTCCGGTCCGGAAAGGCTTTTAGACCCGTAACCGGCCTCTGCCAAATCCTGGTGGTTCTAACCATTCTGGCGGTTCGTGGGCTTGCCTCGCGGCAAGCCAGTTTTTCGCGGCATCGGGGCTTTTTTAGAATTCCATGCCACGCAGATAAGCGCGAAAGTCCTCGCCCAGGTCCTTGTGGGCCAATCCGAATTCGACCTGGGCCTGGAGGTAGCCGAGCTTGCTGCCGCAGTCGTAGCGCTTGCCGCGGAAGGGGTAGGCGATGACGGGCTCATCCTGAAGCAGGGCGGAGATGGCGTCGGTGAGCTGGATCTCGCCGCCCTTGCCGCGCCCGGTAGTCTCCAGTTTGGCGAAGATGCGCGGGGTAAGCAGATAGCGGCCGACCACGGCGAGGTTGGACTTGGCTTCCTGGGGCGCGGGTTTCTCGACGATGGAGGTGACGCGCAACTCGCCATCAGGCCCCTTTTCGGTCTCGACGATGCCGTATTTGTTGGTCTCGTCCCAGGGCACCTCCTCCACGCAGAGGATGGAGCAGCCATAGCGCTCGTACATATCGGCCATCTGGGCCACGACGCCTTGGCCATCGCCCTTGATGAGGTCATCCGCGAGCAGGACGACGAAGGGCTCGTGCCCCACTACCGGCTTGGCGCAGAGGACGGCATGGCCCAGACCCAGGGCCTCGGCCTGGCGCAGGTAGATGCAGGCCACATGGGGCGGCAGTATGTTGCGGACGATATCCAGCAGGTCTTTTTTGCCGGCGTTGCTGAGCTCGGCCTCTACCTCGTAGGCCTTATCGAAATGATCCTCGATCGAGCGCTTGGCCCGGCCGGTCACGAAGATCAACTGACTGATGCCCGCCGCCTCGGACTCCTCCGCCGCGTACTGGATGAGCGGCTTGTCCACCACCGGCAACATTTCCTTGG
>JBATOB010000208.1:0-2850 GCA_049290655.1 Chromatiaceae bacterium
CAGCGTGGACCCCGACGCGGTGCGGTGCTCCGACAGCGCCGCGATCTACCGCGGCTTTGCCGAGACCGCCCACATGGCCCACACCGCCGTCAACCTCGGCGCCGGCATCCGCGTGATCGACCATGCCTTCCACGTCGATAACACGGAAATCGTAAATTCTTTTGCCAGACGTATCCTTGCCGCTAAACGGCAGATGCAGTCTGACATGGCTGAGGGTGTACAGCATGTCAGCCTTTACCCAGTGGTAGCCTGCGTTGTAGGGAGGTGGGAGTGTTGGGGTGACATGCAGCTTAAAATGGTACGGTGCGACCACGTTGGGAGGGGTGGTGCTCAGGGGGACGAGGGTGCATAGGCCTTCGCGTTTTCTGAGTCTGGAAGATACGATTACGGCGGGCCTGCGCTTGACCATCTCTGGCGCGACGAAGCCCGTGAAGTCACAAATGAGGAGTGTGCCCTGCTCTGGGTGAAACTGGATAGCCATGGCGCATGTTCGCGGAAGCCGCAGGTACGGGCAAGGGTGCTGAATCGCGTCTTTATGCCCCATGCAGTGGTCGCCGCCACCGCCCTCCCTGCGCCTCGCCAATAGCTCGCACCTGATCGTGCCTCTCGTCACTGAGCAAGATCGTCCGCTGCTTGCCTCCTGGCCCGGGTGCAAGCCCGGCCATTGACCGCCTTACCATCACCCACCATGATGCCAGCCAGGGACGAGCCTAACGCCCGTCCAGTGCAGGAGCCTGCCCCCATGACCCCAGACGACTTCATCCGCAAGTGGCGGGGAGTAACGCTGACGGAACGGGCGTCGTCCCAGGAGCATTTCATCGACCTGTGCCGTCTCTTGGGCGAGCAAACCCCGACCGCGGCCGATCCTCAAGGTGTCTGGTACGCCTTCGAGAAGGGTGCCCGCAAGGCCGGGGGCGGCGATGGCTGGGCGGATGTCTGGAAGAGCGGCTGTTTCGGCTGGGAGTACAAAGGCCCCGGCAAGGACCTGGATGCCGCCTTCAAGCAACTCCAGCTCTATACCCCGGCCCTGGAGTATCCACCGCTCCTGATCGTCTCCGACGTCCAGACCATCCGTATCCATACCGCCTTCACCGGTCTGGTACCGGTCACGCACAAAATCGGGATCGAAGACCTCCGCGACCCCGCCACGCGGAAGTTGCTGAAGTGGGCCTTCACCGCACCCGACAAACTCAAGCCGATCGTCCGCCGTGATCAGCTCACCGAACAGGCGGCCAGCCAGCTCGGTGCCCTGGCCCAGACCTGGCGCGGCCGTGGGCATGATCCCTTCCGGGTGGCGCACTTCTGCCAGCAGATCCTGTTCTGCCTGTTCGCCGAGGACATCGGCCTGCTGCCGGATGAGTTCTTCACCAAGTTGCTGCGCACGGCGCGCGAGGAGCCGGCCAGCGCCCAGGAATTGCTGGAGTCCTTGTTCGGGGTCATGGCCACCGGTGGACGGGTGGGTTTCGACCGTATCGACTGGTTCAACGGCGGCCTCTTCGCCACCGCCGCCGCCCTGCCCCTGGAGCCGTCCGACATTCAGCAGCTCCTCGCCTTGGCGGGTCTGGACTGGTCCGCCATCGATCCCACCATCGCCGGCGCCCTCTTCGTGCGTGGCCTGGACCCGGCCCTGCGCGCCCAGCTCGGGGCGCAGTACACCGACCCCAAGACCATCATGCGCCTGGTGAACCCGGTGGTACTGGACCCGCTGCGGGCTGAGTGGGCAGGCACTCAGGTCGAGATCCGGGACCAGATCGACAAGGCCCATGCCGCCAAGAGCGCGGGCGCCCGGACCAAGGCCATGAAGGCCGCACTGGGACTCTACCAAGGCTACCTGGAGCGGCTGCGCAACTTCCGGGTGCTCGACGCCGCTTGTGGTTCGGGTAATTTCCTCCTGCTGGCTCTGCTCGGTCTCAAGGATCTGGAGCATCAGGTTATCCTCGAAGCCGAGGCCATGGGTCTCCCGCGGGCCTTCCCCCTGGTCGGACCCGAGAATGTGCTGGGCATCGAGCTCAACCCCTTCGCGGCGGAACTGGCCCGGGTGGTGATCTGGATCGGCGAGATCCAGTGGATGCTGAATCATGGCTTCGCCCTGTCCAAGCGACCCATCCTCAAAGTCCTCGATAACATTCAACTACGGGATGCCATCCTCAACCCTGATGGCACGGAACCGGAGTGGCCCGCGGCCGATGTGATCGTCGGTAATCCGCCCTTCCTGGGTGGCAGCAAGAAGCGCGGTGCCCTTGGCGACGCCTATTTCGAGGCGCTCGACCGGCTCTATGCCGGGCGTGTGCCGGCCGGGGCCGACCTGGTAACCTATTGGTTTGAGAAATCGCGCGCCCAGATTGTCGCGGGTAAGGCGGGGGCGGCCGGTCTGGTCGCCACGAACTCGATCCGGGGTGGGGCGAACCGCACCGTGCTGGAGCGCATCCAGCGCACTGAAACCCGAACCAAGCATGGAGAATCGTATGACGACGATCACGTTCGATACGCTACACCTGGTGGACAAGCTCAAGGCGGCGGGTTTTCCGCCGGAACAGGCGGAAGCCGTGGTTCGGGCCATCGGCGAGGCCCAGGAGGAACTGGTCACAAAGACCTATCTGGACCACACCCTGGAAAAAGCACTGGCGCCGATTCGCACCGATCTGACCCTGCTGAAATGGATGATGGGCTTGCTACTGGCGGGGGTGATGTCACTCGTTCTGAAGGGCTTCTTTTAGACGCGCCCCTGTGCATCTTCAACGCCTGGGCGGATGAACCTTGGATCAACGAGGGGGCGGCGGTGCGGGTGTCGATGATCTGTTTCGGCACACGGGAGCACAAGCGGCCGGTGCAGTTGAATGGGGTCGGCAC
>JBATOB010000209.1:0-6366 GCA_049290655.1 Chromatiaceae bacterium
CGAACCCCACCAACAGATCCTCTACAACGCCCTGGGTCTACCCCACCTGCCGGGCACAACCGAGAAGACGCTCATCGATCCACACGCCGAGGTTTCGCAAATGTAGTGACCAACCCTGCCGCGAAAAAATTCTAACTTATTGAAAATGCGCGGCAGGTTGGGTTGGGCTGACAAAGATGGGCTAAGAAACTTGATTGTGAAGGTTGCCGTACCGCCGGGCCCGGGACCGCTGGGGAGTCCTAAGCCACCTCCCCGACCGGCGCGGGTTCGAGGACATAGCCGAATTGCTTGGCCCGACGTTCGAGGTGGTGTATCACCCGCTCGCGATGGCGGTTCTCGTAAGCGGCCGCGCCAGGATCAAGATAGTCCCGGCCATGGCGCACGGTATGGTAAAACAGGATCGCTAACTTGCGTGCTGTGGCGGTAATGGCCTTGCCCTTGCCGACCCGCATCGCCAACCGGCGATAGAAGGCACCGATGGCGCTGTCGGTCTTGCCGACGGTGACCGCGGCGAGCCGCAGCAAGGAGGTGGCGCGGTTAGACGTGCGGCGCGTGCGTGCCGAGAGGAGCTTGCCGCCGGAGATCTTGTTCCCGGGTGCCAGGCAGAGCCAGGAGACGAAATGTTTGGCCGTCGGCCAGGCCGAGAGATCGGTCCCGCACTCCGCGACCAGCTTGAGCGTCAGTGCTGAACCCAGGCCGTGAATCTGGGTCAGATCCACGCCGACGATGCCATAGAGTGCCGCGCGGACATCAAAGGCTAAGGTGTTCTTCTGGCGGGTCTTGCTCGTGGGGGGTGGCAAGGGTTCGGCAGGTGGCTCGGGGGCCGTGAGTGGCGCCAGCGCCGCTTCGATCTGCCGATCGCAGGCGGCGATCCGCTCCTGATAGGCCTCATAGAGGCTGAGCGCCTGTTCTAACGCGAACACATGTTCAGGCCGATAGTGGCCCTCCAGCGCCTGAGCGATCTCCTCGACGGTGTGCCGGCAACGCCGGTCGCGGTAGTTCGCCAGCACCTGCGGATCGCGTGTCCCGGCGAGCATGGCGCGGATGATCTGCAGACCGGTCTTGCCGGTGATATCGGCGACCACGTGCTGCAACTTCAGATTCATCGGCGTCAGCGCTTTCTGCAGGTGCTGTACGTGTTGGGCGGCGTAATCGACCAGGCGCTTGCGTATTCCACGCCAAGGTGGACACCGATTCCACGCCAAGCTGGACACCTGAAATAGCGAGACGAGGCGCGGGATAACCGTGACACTCCGGGGTTTTGACCCTGGAGGTGTCTGTGGCATACACGAGGTTATCCATGCGCAAGATCGAAGAAGTTCTGCGGTTGCACCATGAGTGCGGCCGCTCCAACCGGGCGATTGCCGAGGCGGTGCGGGCCTCCCCGACGACGGTCGGTGACTACCTGCGCCGGGCCCGACTGGCCGGGCTTACCTGGCCGCTGGCGGACGGCATGAGCGAAGCGGCCCTGGAGGCGGCGCTGTTCCCGCCGGTGCCGGCGTCCAAGGTGAGCCGCCCGGAGCCCAACTGGGCGGCGGTGCATCGCCAGGTGGGGCGCGCGGGGGTCACCCTGGACCTGCTCTGGCAGGAGTACCGGGAGTGTCACCCTGACGGCTACCCGTACCGTGGCTTTTGCGCGCACGACCGGGCCTTTGCCCGGGCCCTGCCGGTCACCCTGCGCCAGAGCCATGCCCCTGGGGAGCGGTTGTTCGTCGACGACAGCGGCCAGACGGTCACGATCGTCGATGTAACCACCGGGGAGGAACGCCAGGCCCAGATCTTCGTGGCGGTGCTCGGGGCCTCCAGTTACACCTATGTCGAGGCCACCTGGACCCAGGGGCTGGGTGACTGGATCGGTTCGCAGGTGCGTTGCCTGGAGTATCTGGGCGGGGCGCCCGAGCTGGTGGTCCCCGACAACCTCAAGAGCGGGGTCACCCACCCGTGCTACTACGACCCTGACCTCAACCCCAGCTACCAGGAGTTCGCCAGTCACTATGGCATGGCGGTGCTGCCGGCGCGGGTGCGCAAGCCCCGGGACAAGGCCAAGGCAGAGGCGGGGGTGCTGCTCGCCCAGCGCTGGATCCTGGCGCGCCTGCGCCACCAGCGCTTCTTCAGCCTCGCCGAGGTCAACACCGCCATCCGCCCCCTCTTGGTGGTGCTCAACGCCCACCCCTTCAAGAAGCTCCCCGGCTCCCGCCAGAGCGTCTTCGAGGAGGTCGACCGCCCGGCGCTGCGACCCTTACCGCTGATCCGCTATGAGTTCGCGCAGTGGAAGGTCGCTACCGTGGGCATCGACTACCACGTCGAGCTCGACCGGCACTACTACTCGGTGCCCTACCGCTATGCCCGCCAGAAGGTCGAGGTGCGCGCGACCGCCACCAGCGTGGAGGTCTTCCAGAAGGGCGAGCGCATGGCCAGCCATCCTAGGAACTTCCTGAAGGGCCGCCACACGACCCTGGAGGCCCACCTGGCGCCCGCCCATCAGGCCGTGGCGGGCTGGAACGCCCAGCGCTTCCTGGACTGGGCCGCCACCGTCGGTCCCCAGACCCAGGCCGCCATCGCGCAGGTGCTGGCCGCCCGGGTCCATCCCCAGCAGGGCTACCGCACCGCCCTGGGCATCCTGCGACTGGGTAAGACCCATGGGGAGGAGCGCCTGGAGGCAGCCTGCCTGCGCGCCATCCAGATCCAGGCCGTTACCTACCGCAGTATCGCCTCGATCCTCAAGCATGCCCTGGAGCGTCAGACGCCCACCCAGGTCCAGGCCCACCTACCCCCCGACCACGCCAATGTGCGCGGCTCCAAGTACTACCACTGACAGGACCGACCATGCTCAACCATCCCACCTACGAACGCCTGACCCAGCTGCGTCTGACCGGCATGGCCAGGGCGCTGGCCGAGCAGGCCCAGATCCCTGACATCCAGGCCCTGACCTTCGAGGAGCGCCTGGGCCTGCTGGTCGAACGCGAGGCGGACGAACGCCACAACCGCCAGACCAGCACCCGTCTGCGTCGGGCGCGCCTCAAGCAGACCGCGGTAGCCGAGGATATCGACTACCGTCATCCCCGGGGCCTGGACCGGGCCCTGTTTCGTCGCCTGCTCGCCGGCGACTGGGTCCGCAGCCATCAGAGCATCCTCATCACCGGTCCCACCGGTGTGGGCAAAACCTACCTTGCCTGCGCCCTGGCCAATGCCGCCTGCCGTCAGGGCTACACCGCCCTGTACCAGCGCCTGCCCCGCCTGCTGGAGGAACTGGCTATCGCCCACGCCGACGGGCGCTTCCTCAAGCTTATGGCCGCCCTGGCCAAGGTCGACGTCCTGATCCTCGACGACTGGGGGCTGGCCATCCTCGACGGTGAACGCCGCCGGGACCTACTGGAACTGCTCGACGAGCGTTATCAGAAACGCTCGACCCTGGTGACCAGCCAGTTGCCGGTGGCCCACTGGCACGACGCCCTAGGCGATCCGACCCTGGCCGACGCCATCCTCGACCGTCTGGTCCACCACGCCCATCCCCTCAACCTCGCCGGGGAATCCCTGCGCAAACTCCAACCAAAGTTGACGGAGGAACCCACCCCAGCGTAAACAGCATCCACCCCGCGCGTCGCTTCGCTCCGACTGTCCAGGTTGGCGTGGAACGGGTGTCCAGTTTGCCTTGGAATCGGTGTCCAGTTGGCGTGGAATCCGCACAGGCGCTCGCGCTGGCGTAGATAGGCCCGCAGCGCCGCGATCTCGGCAGGCGGGTGAAAACTGCCCCGCAGCAACCCGAAGGTATGCAATTGCTGGAGCCATTGCGCGTCGTTGACGTCGGTCTTGCGCCCGGGCACCTGCTTGACCTCCCGCGCATTGGCCAGCAGTACCTGCATCCCTCGCGCTTCCAGGATCTCGTACAGCGGGATCCAGTAGACCCCGGTCGATTCCATGGCGACCGTCTTGATGCCGCAGGCGACCAGCCAGTCGGCCAGGCGATGCAGATCACCCGTAAAGGCTTGGAAGCTGCGGACGGGCTCCGGGTCGCACGCCGGCGGCACTGCCACGACATGGCTTTCCGCACCGACGTCAATGCCGGCGGCATGGGGATGGATGGCGGACAGTGGCGGCTGACGCCGCGGTTGTACTGGGTTGGGTAATGTCATCATCAGCTCTCGGTATCGTGATAGAAGGGTCGAGAGCGGGGACGGCGAGATCAAGCATTTTCCTAATCGGGATCACCCACAGGCGTCACCACATGCAAATGCGCAACAGTCCCCTGGCCAGGTTTTTTTCCGGGGTCACGGCCACCAATAAGTCAACGGCCTCTGCTCTCGGAGCCTCTTACAGTCTACCTTGAACAAGTTTCTGTACCTACAGAAGCGGGGCGTGGCCCGGGGGAGGGTTTTATTGGAACCATGATCCAGTCGCTGTACGGGGTCGCGACCATGGCCCGCGGTTTCATCGCCTATGCGGCGGAGCAACCGTTCGATCTCGTGCCCTGTGGCAGCGTTCATACGCGGCCCGATAAAGATCGGCCAATGTGATCGACTTTGCAATTCGCGCGGCGATTTGCTCCCGTGCGTGCTGCTCCCGGGGCAGCGGCGGACGGCTATGATATGCTGATGATCAGGCCGCGTTTTCACGGAGCAGTGAAACGATGCAAGATCGCGTGTATCAGAGGGTCCTATTATTGAATCCGCCGATGCGGATCGAGCAGCTCTATGGCTTCTTCGCCGAATTCGGCAGCGTGTCGGCTCCCGTCGGTCTCTGCTATATCGCCGCCAAGCTGCGCGCCGAGGGGTATCCCGTATCGATTCTGGATGCGGAGGCGTTGCAGTTCGATGTTCCGAGTACCGTCGAGAAAATCCTCGACGACGCCCCGGATATCGTCGGAATATCCTGCAAGACGGCGTGGGTCATGAACGCCCACCGGGTTGCCGAGGGATTGAAGAGGCGGCGGCCGCACCTGCCGATCGTCGCGGGCGGCCACCATGTCACGATCCTTCCCGAAAGATCCTTGCGGGAGTTTCCATCGTTCGATTACCTGGTGCTGGGCGAGGGTGAGATCACCTTCTCGGAATTGCTGGTCGCACTGAGCAGCGGCCACGATCTCGCGCGAATCCCGGGCCTTGCCTTATCGCGCCGACGGCGCCCCGGTCATCACCGCTCCACGGGAACGCATCAAGGATCTCGACGCCATCCCGCCGCCGGCATACGATTTGCTGCCGACGCTGGAGTCACATTACTGGCCGATCTTCAACAACGTGGAGAAACTGCCGGCATTTTCGGTGATCCTGTCGCGCGGCTGCACCGGAAAATGCACCTTCTGCGATCGCGGCATGTTCGGGAATCGCATCACGCGGCATGGCCCAGACTATGGTGTACTGCGCGACGAGCATGGCATCAAGTATCTGGTATTCGATGACGACAACTTTCTGCTCAACAAGAAGTACCTCGTCCGATTTCTCGACGGCATGGTCGAGAGGCGGGTCAAGGTGCCCTTCTCATGCGAGAGTCGTGTCGATACCATCGATGAAGAGCGCCTCTTTCACCTGAAGAGGGCCGGTTGCCGGCAGATCATGTTCGGTATCGAGTCCGGCAGTCAGAAGATGCTCGACATGATGAACAAGGGGATCACGATCGCCCAGATACGGGAGGCCGTGAGGATCACGCAGAAGCACGGCATCAAGACGCTCGGCTATTTCATGCTCGGTTATCCCGGCGAAACTGAGCAGACCATGGCGGAGACCGAGAATCTCATCAAGGAGCTGAAGCTGTTCGACGTATCGATACAGACCTTCACGCCGCTGCCCGGCGCCGAGATATACAGCCGCGTGCCGGAATTCGGTGACCATGTCGAGGACTGGGAGAAGAGCGGGTGCCTGGACGAGGTGGTCTACGTGCCGCACGGACTGACAGCGAGCAAGATTGCCGAGTATGTCAAGCGATGCTACGACGCCTGCTACAACCGACCATACCAATGGCTCATGGCGCCGACGCGGATCCACACATTCAAGCATTTCAAGGGGCTCATGCGATTCTACTTCGCGACCTGAGCAATGGCGCGACGTCTGTCGCGGTTAGGAAATCCAATCCATCTCAAGAGCCCGGGGAGGCTTGAACCTCGGGAAAAGGTGCCGGACTCATTTTCCGCTGTGCGTGAATCGAGCTTAGCCCTTGTCTTCTCTTTCCCTGTCGGTTCCTAGCAGCCTGTCGGGCTTACTCCTCGAAGTAGCCCCTCGGGGGCCATCCGAAGGCCGTTTGTTGCGTAAACAATACGTTTTTCGGCGAAAAGCGGACGTTTCTCTGATTTTTCCCTTACTGCGGACGCAATACGGCCATGCGTTTTAGATGCCACGCCAGGCACACCAGGGTCCATTCGCCCTGGACGTTGTC
>JBATOB010000210.1:0-2385 GCA_049290655.1 Chromatiaceae bacterium
GACCAGCCCTGGCCGGACCGGCTGGGGCTCATCTTTGACGCCGTCGCCCAGGTGGTGGCGGATTATGCCCCCCACGAGATGGCGGTGGAACAGCTCATCTTCGCCCGCGATCCGACCGCCGCCCTCAAGCTGGGCCAGGCCCGCGGCGCCGTGCTCTGCGCCGGGCTCAAGGCCGGCGTCCAAGTGCACGAATACAGCCCCAAGTCCGTCAAGCTGGCGGTGGTCGGCAGCGGCGGGGCGGAGAAGTCCCAGGTCCAGCACATGGTACGCATCCTGCTTTCACTTACCGAGGCGCTGGCAGAGGACGAAGCCGACGCCCTGGCCCTGGCCATCTGCCACGCTCATTCCATGGGCATTCCCGCGCGCCGGCGCGCAGCCGCCTCCTGGCGGGACTTTCGGCCATGATCGGACGCTTGCGCGGCGATATCATCGACAAGCGGCCACCCTGGCTGCTCTTGGACGTCAACGGGGTCGGCTACGAGCTGGAGGCCCCCATGTCCACCTTCTACGACCTGCCCGCGGTGGGCGCGACCGTCACCCTGGTGACCCACCTGGCGGTGCGCGAGGACGCCCACACCCTCTATGGCTTTCTGCGGGAGGCCGACCGCGCCCTGTTTCGGGACCTCCTCAAGGTCACCGGCGTCGGGGCACGCATGGCCCTCGCCATCCTCTCCGGAATGGATGCCCGCCGCTTCGCCCAATGCGTCGAACAAGAAGACCACACCGCCCTGATGCGGCTGCCCGGCATCGGCAAAAAGACCGCCGAGCGCCTGGTGATCGAGATGCGCGACCGCGTCGGCGCCCTCGCGGCCGGGCCACCAGCCTCCTCCACGCCCTCGCGGGCGCCGGCGGAGCCTGCCCCCCTGAGCGACGCCATCGAGGCCCTGATCGCCCTGGGCTACCGGCCCTTGGACGCCAACCGCATGGCCCGCGCCGCCGATGACGGTTCCAAGACCTCCGAGGAAATCATCCGCGCCGCGCTGCGGGGAGTGGCATGAACCTTGACCCCCGGGCCGCCCCATCGGGACCATCCGGATTCCCGCCCAACCTCTGGAAGCCTCTGCCATGACCCTCATCGACCGTGAGATCGCCCCAAGCATCCGCGAGGTCAAACCCGGGAGCTTCATCTTTGCTCGCCCCAACGCCCTGCCACCGAGCTTCTGCGATGAGGTAATCGCGCGTTTCGAGGCCCACCCGGAACAGCAGCACGAGGGGCGCATCGGCCAGGTTCAGGCCAAGGATCTCGGCATCAAGGCCACGACGGATCTGGTGGTGAGCGACAAGGAGGACTGGCGGGATGTGGACCAGATGTTTTTCCGCTCCCTGGCCGCCGCCTTGCGCGAGTTTCGCGAGACCTATCCCTACTTCAAGGGGCCCTTCAAGGACATGGGTTATCAGGTCCAGCGTTATCAGGCGGGGGAGTACTATCACTGGCACATCGACGGCGGCAGCCACGAATTCAGCCAGCGCCAACTCGTCGCCCTCTGGTATCTCAATGACGTGCCCGGCCCCGGCGGCGAGACCCAGTTCGCCTACCAGGATGTCAGCATCACGCCCGAGCGCGGCACCCTGGTCCTCTTCCCCCCTTTCTGGACTCACGAACACCGTGCCGCCCGCCTGGAGGCGGGGGTGAAATACATCGCCACCACCTGGGTGGTCTTCGCGTAAGGGTCGCCGTTCAGCCCGCCGGTATTGGCGGCAAGAGCTCGGACAGGCGCAGCGGCTCTAGCCCCAGGCGGGCCCGGTAGATGATGCGGTAGGCCATGACCCGCTCGACATAACCCCGGGTCTCGGCGAAGGGAATGGCGACAATCCACAGGTCCGCCTCGGTGCAGGCCTCCGGCAGCCAGCGGGCCACCCGGTGGGGTCCGGCGTTATAGGCGGCGGTGGCCAGGGCCGGGTGGCCGAAGCGGTCTCGCATCCGCGCGAGATAAGTGCTTCCCAGGTTGATATTCCTTTCCGGTTCCAGGATGGCGCCGCGCCCGGGCGCCGGCTCACCGGCCGCGACCGCCAGCTCTTGGGCGGTACCGGGCATGAGTTGCATCAGCCCCAGGGCCCCGGCCTGGGAGGCGACCGTGGGATTGAAGACGCTCTCCTGGCGGATCACCCCATAGATCCAGTCCTCCGGCAGCCCCGTCTGCCAGGCCTGCTCCGCCACCAAGTCGCGATAGGCGAGGGGAAAGCGCAGCTCAAGGTCGTCCCAGTAATCGGTGCGGGCCAGGGTAAAAATCGCCTGATCATGCCAACCCAGCCCAGCGGCCAGGGTCGCGGCGGCCCGCAGATCGGGGGCCTCCAGATCGCGGGTCAGGGTGCGCCACTCCCGGCGCATGTCCGCGTCCCGGCCCAGGCGCTGGAGTTCCCGAATCCGCTCCAGGGCGGGCGCGG
>JBATOB010000211.1:0-14141 GCA_049290655.1 Chromatiaceae bacterium
ACGGTGTGTTCGAGTGGAACGCTAAAGGTGGTGTTGTCCACTGGACGCATCGCGACCCGAGTGGTCGACATCAAGCGGGTTGGCTCAAGCACGCCGGACAAACCTACCAATAAAGGGAAATTGGAGACAACCCGCATTTTCTAAGCATAACAAAGACTTAAATGAGTCGTTATGCCAACGATTTCAATGTTTTACGGCATCCTGATCTTGATGTACTCCTATGACAACAAGAAACATAGCCGTCCGCAAATTCATGCAGAATATGGGGAGTACGAAGCATCAATTGCTATTGACGACGGTGTCGTTCTCAGTGGCAATTTGCCTCCTTCCAAGCTAAAACTGGTACAGGCGTGGGTTGAGATACACCGAGAAGACTTGCTAGTAGATTGGAAACTGGCAGTTGCGGGTGAGCCTGTATTTAAGATTGATCCGCTGCGATAAGTGGGGCGTCACATGGATAAGATTGTCAAAGCCGTTCCTCTTGAGGATTATAGGATCGAAATACTTATTAGCAGCGGCATTTCTGGTATTTTTGATGTTAAACCGTATCTACATGGCAGTGCTTTCAAAGAGCTTGTCGATGAGTCCTATTTTCGCACGGTGCGCCCTATGCATTATGGGGTAATTTGGCCGCATGAGCAGGATTTCAGCGCCGACACCATTATTTGGGACATACAAAACGCCTAATAATGCGCTCCAGCGGATTCCGCTAACGCTTCCGCCGCTGAGCTTTGCCGTTAGGAAAAAATATGCAGCGCACGGCATCGGTAAAAAAGAATTGCTGGGCAGGCCCGCTCGCGCTCAGGCCGTCCGCAGCCGGGTCATCTTGACCAGGGCCACGGCGGCCAGGGGCAGTATCAGGCCGATCAGCAAGGCGGCCATCATCAAGACCCCCAGGTCGCCATAGTCCGCCGGCACGGTGATCTCGCCGCTCACGGGGTCCTTGACCTCCCGCGTCACCAGGAACAACTCATTCAGATATTTGGTCCCCAACTGGCCCGCCGACAGGGCCAGGTTGGTGAAGGAGGCCATGACGGCGAAAAAGGTGGCCTTGAGGTGGTCCGGGGCGGAATTGGCGATCCAGGCCAGCATGGGCACCATGGCGATCTGTCCCAGGGGCGATTCCAGGGCCGTGTCCACGATGGCGATGACGCGGGCATCGATCAGGCCGCCCGTCAGCGCCGCCGTCCATTCATGGAGCCCGTGGTACATGCCGATGATAGGCAGATAGAGGAGGCTGGAGATCACCGTCAGGAAGACCACCACATAGGCGATGGAGCGCTCGGCCATGAAGCGCCGGAACATAAAGAGCCCGAGCAGGGTCAGGCTGCTGCCGATCAGCGACAGGACGGACATGAATTGCTGATCGAAGGCCAGTTCGTCGATCATCCACCAGGTCTGGCCCGAACCGGGCCCCGGCATGGCGCGGAAGACGAAGATGATGAAGGCCGTGCCTACCAGATAGAGCCGCGCCTCCGGGTCCAGGACCCGCAGCAGGCGCGACATCAGAAAGAGGATGATGACCATGGACCCGACGAAGATGATCTCCTGGTTATAGGGCACCTCCATCAGCCCCAGGCTCAGGGTAAAGACGACGAAGACCAGGCTGCCGCCCAGGATCCACCAATTCGGATGGGTCTTCTCCAGGGGGTGCTCCAGCCGGCGCATCGCCTCCGCGCGTCCCAACCCCTTCGCCATCAGGCGGCGCAGGTCGCGGCGCTTGATGAAGGCGGCCAGGGCCACGCCCAGGATGGAGACGAGGGGAATCCCCAAGGCCATCTCGTAGATATGGATATAGGTCGCGACCTTGTCCGCCTCCGACATCGCCTCGACCCCGGCGAAGAGATAGACATTGGCCAGGGCCACCAGGACGCCGCCGCCGATGATGGCCACCCGCCCCAGGGTCTGCATGGTGGTGTGCATCAGTTTGCGCGCCGCCGGGTCGATGGGCCGACCATCGGCGTCCACCCGGGGTACCGCCTCCACCGTCATGGCGTCCGCCACCACGTCTTGAATCACATAGCCCACCGGCGCCAGCAGGGCGGCGAGGACATACCAGGCCTCCACCGGCATGATGGCGGCCAGGGCGACCCGGTGCCTGAGCAGGCCGATCATGATCAGCAGGCTGGCGGTGAGGAGGGTCGCGCCCAGATAGACCAGGGCGGACTTATGGCGCCAGATCAGATCGACCAGGTGCCCCAGGGGCATCTTGAGGGCCCAGGGGATGCCCGCCCAGAAGCCCAGTGCCGCCAGAAAGGCAGCGGATAGGCCCAGGTAATCCTTGACGAAGAAGGTGCCAACGATGGCGGTCAGGCCCTGGATGCCGTAGGCCACGTAGATCATCAGCGGTGGCAGGTAGGAGAGGCGCAGTTCTCGCCCTAGTTCCAGGATGTTACGGTCAAGCCACTGGCCCAGTCCGGCGATGAAGCCGCCCTGGCGCTTCCCTGGCCTGCTCCGTCCGGCCATCCGCTTGCTGATGTCTGGGTTCAAGCTTCAATCCTCACTGGCTGTTAAGGGTGCCAAGGTTACGCCATGACCCGCGCCGAGGCGAGACACCTGGGTTTCAGCTCACCGATCAATCCGGCGAGATGCTGGAACGACTTCAGGCCCTGGAGTACGAAAGCCTGATGACCTGTGGCGAGGTATCCATGCCCGGAGCCGGGGTGGCGTGATCCCGCCAGCCCCGCGCGCTTTTCCCAAGACTTGGGGAAGCCCCGTGGTATATTAGTAATTACTTTTAAGATCCACGCGAGCGCAGTTACGCCAACGTGGGGCTTCCTTTCAATTTCTAGAAGGGTTTTAACCCACTAACCTTCGGCCGAGAACCCATCGGATTGCGGCCGGCGCCCTAACCCTGAGAGCAAGAGAACAGAGGAGACCTTCATGTCCATCAAACACCCTGTCATCGCGGTCACCGGTTCCTCGGGCGCCGGCACGACCACTGTCAAGCGCGCCTTCGAGCACATCTTCTATCGTGACGGTATCACCCCCGCCATCCTCGAGGGTGACAGCTTCCATCGTTACGACCGCGCCGAGATGAAGGCGGAAACGGCCAAGGCCTCCGCCGCCCATCGCAACCTGAGTCACTTCGGCGCCGAGGCCAACCGCTTCGACCTGCTCGAGGACCTGTTCAGAACCTATGGCGAGTCAGGCAAAGGCAAAAAGCGTTATTACATTCACAGCGAAGAAGAGGCCGTCGAGCACAATGCCCGTCTCGGCACCAGCCTCAAGCCAGGCCAGTTCACCCCCCTCGAGGACATGCCGGAGGGCACGGACCTGCTCTTTTACGAGGGCCTGCATGGCTTGGTGATTACCGAGGACCATAACGTCGCCAAGCACGTTGACCTGGGCATCGGCGTGGTGCCCATCGTCAACCTGGAGTGGATTCAGAAGATTCATCGCGACAACGCGGAGCGCGGCTACTCGGCGGAGGCCATCGTCGATACCATCATGCGCCGCATGCCGGACTACATCACCACCATAGTCCCCCAGTTCTCCCTAACGGACATCAACTTCCAGCGCGTGGCGACAGTCGATACCTCCAATCCCTTCATCGCCCGCGACATCCCCACCCCGGACGAGAGCTTCGTCATCATCCGCTTCCGCAATCCGAATAAATGGGATGTGGACTTCCCCTATCTCCTGTCCATGATCCACGGCTCCTTCATGACCCGCCGCAACAGCATGGTCGTCCCCGGCGGCAAGATGGGCTTCGCCATGGAGGTCATCCTCCAGCCCATCATCGAATGCCTCATGTCCCAGTGTAACGGCTGAGCCTTGCTGCGCATCGAATCCCCCGACCCACGCGGCCCTGCTGATCCCAGGGCCCGCGTCTCAAGCCTCGTAAGGGGCGGGAAAGCCTAGCTCCTCCAGAATACGGGTCTCCAGCGCCTCCATCTCCTGGGCCTCAACCTCGTCGAGGTGGTCATGGCCAAGCAGATGCAGGATGCCGTGGACGACCATGTGGGCCCAGTGCGCCTCCAGGGACTTGCCCTGTTCCAGGGCCTCGCGCTCCACGACCGGGGCACAGATGACGAGATCGCCGATCAGGGACAGAGGGTCTGGCAGACCGGGGGGGGGCTCGAAGGGAAAGGAGAGGACATTGGTCGGTCCCGCCTGGCCGCGATAGCGCCCGTTCAGGTCGGCGGACTCTTCCTCATCGACGATGCGCAGACTGAGGCGAGCCCGCTTGCGCCGTCCCTCTAAGGCCGCCGCCGCCCAATGCGTTACATCCGCCTTAGCCGGCACCCGGCCCGAGGCGGAGGCATTCTGAATAGCCAGCTTGATCTTCACCCCTAATCCGCTGGCAGGCCCCGATCAAAGGCGTCATAGGCGTTGACGATGCGTTGCACCAGCGCGTGACGTACCACGTCGCGGGCATTGAAGAAGGTGAAGCTGATGCCGTCCACATGCCGCAAGACCTCGATGCCCTGCCGCAGGCCCGAGGTCTGGCCGCGGGGCAGATCCACCTGGGTCACATCGCCGGTGATAACGGCCGTGGAACCGAAACCGATGCGGGTCAGGAACATCTTCATCTGCTCCGGCGTCGTATTCTGGGCCTCGTCCAGAATGATGAAGGCATCGTTGAGGGTGCGCCCGCGCATGTAGGCCAGGGGCGCGACCTCGATGACATGGCGCTCCATGAGCCGGGTGACCTTCTCGAAGCCCAGCATCTCGTAGAGGGCGTCGTAAAGGGGGCGCAGATAGGGGTCGATCTTCTGAGCCAGGTCGCCAGGCAGAAAGCCCAGGCGCTCGCCGGCCTCCACCGCCGGTCGCACCAGCAGGACCCGCCGCACCCGGTCCGTCTCCAAGGCCTCCACGGCGCAGGCGACGGCGAGATAGGTCTTGCCCGTCCCGGCGGGGCCAACGCCAAAGTTAATATCGTGACGCATCACCGCATCGAGATAGGCCTGCTGATTCGGCCCGCGGGCGCGGATCAGGGCGCGTTTGAGCCGCACGGCCAACTCCGGGCGCTCCGCGTCCGCGTCGTCGAGCAGGGCATCGACGCCCGAGGCCTGCAGTTGCAGGTGAATGGCCTCGGGGGTCAGGACTTCCTCCGCGGTCGCGGCATAAAGACGCTCTAGGACCTGCTCGCCGGCCCGTATCGCCTGGCCCTCGCCAATGAGGCGGAAGAGGTGGCCGCGATTAGCGATCTCGATGCCCAGCCGGCGCTCGATCTGGCGCAGATGGGCGTCAAGCTGACCGGTGAGGTTGGCAAGACGGATGTTGTCCTCGGGCGCGAGCCGGAGATCGAGGGTTTCGGGTGTCTGGGACAAAGGGGGCTGCTGCACTCTCTCAGGACAGGGGCGCCAGCGCCAGTTCCCCGCGCAGGGAATTGGGCAGGGCCTGGGTGATGCGGACCTTGGCGAACTGGCCGATGAGCTTCGCCGGTCCGGCGAAATTGACCACCCGGTTGTTCTCGGTGCGACCGGCCAGCTCGCGCGGGTCCTTGCGGGCGGGCCCCTCCACCAGTACACGCTCCAGGGTGCCGACCATGCGCCGGCTGATACCTTGGGCCTGGTTCGCCAGCCGTGCCTGCAGGCGCATCAGGCGCTCCTGCTTGACCGGGTGCGGGGTCTCGTCCAGGTAATCCGCCGCCGGGGTGCCCGGGCGGCGGCTGTAGATAAAGCTGAAGCTGGCATCGAAGCCGATCTCCTCGATCAACGCCAGGGTGGCGGCAAAGTCCGCCTCCGTCTCGCCGGGGAAGCCGACGATGAAATCAGACGAAATGCTAATGTTGGGCCGCACCGCGCGCAGCCGGCGGATCTTGTCCTGGTATTGGGCCGCCGTATGACCGCGCTTCATGGCCGCCAGGATCGGATCGGACCCGCTCTGCACCGGCAGATGCAGGTGATCGACCAGTTCCGGCACCTCGCCATAGACCTCGATCAGGGCGTCCGAAAACTCCACCGGATGGGATGTCGTGTAGCGGATGCGGTCGATGCCCTCGATGGCCGCCAGATAGCGGATCAGCAGCGCCAGGTCGGCGATCTCACCGTCGTGCTGGAGGCCACGATAGGCGTTGACATTCTGACCCAGCAGATTGACCTCGCGCACCCCCTGCCCGGCCAGGGCCGCGACCTCGGCGATGACGTCGTCGAAGGGCCGGCTGACCTCGGCGCCCCGCGTATAGGGGACCACGCAATAGGTGCAGAACTTGGAACAACCCTCCATGACCGAGACGAAGGCCGTCGGCCCCTCGGCGCGCGGCGCCGGCAGGCTGTCAAACTTCTCGATGGCGGGAAAGGACACGTCCACCCGGGGACCACGCCCTGCCGCCAACTCCCGCAACATGCCGGGCAGGCGGTGCAGGGTCTGGGGCCCGAAGACCAGGTCGACGAAGGGTGCCCGCTCGCGCAGGGCCTCGCCCTCCTGGCTGGCGACGCAGCCGCCGACACCGATCACCAGGTCCGGCCGCTGTTGCTTGAGGGGCCGCCAGCGCCCTAGGGCGGAAAAGACCTTCTCCTGGGCCTTCTCGCGAATGGAGCAGGTGTTAAGCAGCAGGACATCCGCCTCCTCGGCGCAGGCCGCCAGTTCGAGGCCATGGGACTCCCGCAGCACATCCGCCATGCGCGCGGAGTCGTACTCGTTCATCTGGCAGCCATTGGTCTGGATATAGAGCTTCTTCATCATGACCGGCAGAATAGGGGCAAAGGGAGGCAAAATCCAGCGAGCGGGCTCAAGCCACTTGCCTGCAAGCGACTCCAGGCCAGCGATTAAGGGACCCTGGATAGCCTCCCTCTGTTTTATTCCCAGCGTCAGTCACGCTTCGGCAGGTGGCGGCGGAGCCGGCTGGGGTGACCGGAGGCTGGGCTTAGGGCTCGATCAGATACTCCGCCTGGGTCATGGACCAGGATGCGGCGGAGGGGCCTTTGGCCTGGGCTAGCCGGGCGAGGAGGCCGCCGACGGGGCCTTGCCCGGCACCCGCCAGCCACTCCCCATCCCGCAAGTCCTCAAGGTCCACCGCCTCCTCCGTGAGAATAGCCACCAGCCGGCCGGTGCCAGTGGGTTCACTGGCGGTGAAGCTTAATCCCGAATGGGGCTCGGGGAGGGTGAGTGCCCGGCCCGGGCGCAGGCGGTTGTCGATGGCACCGACCGCCCCCTGATCCAAGGGATAAACCTGGGCCAGCTCCCCGCCCGCGTTCAGATCCACCACCAGCAGATGGCCCTCCTGCTGGCTGGTGATGCGGAAGCGCATCTCCTGGCCGAGGCGGAAGCGCCCGCTGGGCAGGATCTGAGTGGCCAGCCGCGCGGGGTTTGTGCAAACAGCCCCGTGCTGGAATCGACCATGCGGGTCACGATGGTTGCCAGCGAACGCGATCCTCACCAGGAAGCTGCTCCTTCGGCGACGCCTTTCAGCATCTCGGCCACCTCGCGCATGGCGGGACTGCCGGTGGTCTCTTCCTCGGGGATATTGCGATGGACAATGAAGGTCTTGCCCTCCTGGCCTGGCAAGGCATAGATGGACAGGATGAAGGGACAATTGACAAGGCGCTGGGGGTTCTCCTCGGTCATCTTGCGGGACAGGGTAGCGCTACAAAATTCGATAGACTCGGCGCGGCTATAGATGGGGCCACCAATCCCCAGGTCCTTGCCGGTGCGCTCCAGCATCTCGCCCAAGTGCATGATGTTGTTGATATAGAGACCCCGCTCCTGGATAGCGTTCTTGGCGCCGTCGAGCACGGTGTCGAAGTCACTCTCGGTCTCGTACAGGGCGTAGGGCGCAGCCAAGGCGAGACTGGGGAGGGCAAAGAGGGCGAGGGTGAAAATCCTATTCTTCATAATGCTTCTCATTGGATGCGGACCCGGGGCAAGGTACTCAATAAAGATGCCACCGGGGTACCGTGATGGTTAATGGGGATGTCCTGGGTGACAGGGGCTTAGGGCCACCAGCACCTAAACCTGTTCCTGAGGGTCCTTGGCCAGGTAGCAGAGCACCTTTTGTTCGAGCGAGCTGGCCCAGATAGTCATGGCCCCCTGCCGACGGTCAAGATCGATGACCCGCACGGCGTGCTCCCACCTCGCCGCCTCGGGAACCAGGTCCGCCAGCCGGTTCGGAGACTGCTCGAAGAAATCCAGGTCCCACAGATTGCCCTCCCGGCCCGGGAAAATCGCCAGGTAGAGCATGTTCCACTCCACCAGGTCATTGAAAAAGTGGGTGCCGAGGGAGACATCAGGCACGAGATTCTCCCGCATCGCCACGATCTCGCAGAGCACCGCCACCTTGTCGATCTCCGCGAAGGAGACCGGCACGCCGAGCAGCGGCATGGTGGTGCCCCAGCGCCCCGGCCCCAGGAGCATGATCTTGCGCCCCTGGTCATCGGCGCGCAGGAGACGACCGATCAGCCGCGCCACCGCATAGCGATCCTGGATGGGGAGATGCCCATAAACGCTGGGCATGACATAAATGATGCGATCGATCTCGTGCTGGCGACTCTTGCCGATCACGGCGCCCGCGGCCTCCAGCACGATCTTGCCCCCGGTCGCCGCGATCGGCAGATGGGCATCGGCGCTATCAGCGGCGATTTGCAAGGGACGACACTGGACGAGATTGATCCGGTAATCCTGGTCATCGCTGAAGTTGGCGGTGAACTCGATGTCCACCGGATATTCATAGGCCTCCTCGATAATCCTCAGCATCTCCCGCATGTCCGTGACGAAGGGCGTATTGGACAAGAGGTGATCAAAGGTCAGGAGCCGCGCCTTGGGGGGTGGCAGGCCCTGATTCGCCGCGCGCCGGGCCAGCCCCTCGTCCGGGGAACTGAAGATGTGCAGCGGCAGGTCGTCCTTGCGACTGGTCATATCGGTGAACTCGACCGCCACCACCTGACTGGCATCCAGGTCGATCACGTCCACGCGCCGCTGGGAGTACTGGCGCACCTCCTCGTCGTCGCTCTCGGGCCGGCGCTGCGGCGCGTTGAGGGCGACCACCCGGGTGTAATCGTCGTCCGAGCGATCCACCGCCCGGGTACCCAGACCAAACACCAGCCTGACCATGCCGGCCGCGGGGTCGATCAGTTTGTTCCAGGCATAGGGGTTCTTCGACAGCCCCACCCCGGCAATCTGGGGAAAGAAGTGATTTTCGTAGCGACGGCCCGATACCCGCTGCACCAACAGCGACATCTGCTCGTCCCGGTCCAACAAGCCACGCTGCTCGCGATAGCGCAGGGCCTTCTCGCTCAGGGTGCTGGCGTAAATGGTCTTGACGGCGGCGATGAAGTCGTCGAGACGCTTCTGGTGGGAGCCCTGATTGGCGCAAAAGACGCTCTCGTATTTGCCCGCGAAGGCATTGCCATAACTGTCCTCGAGCAGACTGCTCGAACGGACGATAATCGGCGACTGGCTGAAGTAATCGAGCATCTCGACGAACTCCTCCATGAGTTCATTGGGAAAGTGGCCCGTGATGATACGCCGGCGCGCCTCGTGCAAGTCGTCGAGCAAGGCATCCTGGCCCGTGATCTGACGCTGGCGATGGAGCCAGCAGCCGTTATCGACTAGGTAGGAATAGAAGATGTCGGAACCGATAAAGAAGGAATCATGGGCCTCCAACAGTTCGCCCCAGCGGGGGTCCACCTTACGCAGGATGGCACGAGCCAGCAGCATGCCCACCGATTTGCCGCCGATCAGACCCGTACCTATGATCCGCTTCCAGATGGTCAGCAGATCGCCGAGGTCGAGATACTTTTCGGCCAGGCTGAGGACGCGCTCCTCGCGGCTGAAGACCATTTCCGTCAGGGTGCGAAACACCTCCTGGGCCTCCTGGCCCAGGTCCTCGCCCCGCTCTTGCTGCTCCCAGACCCGCTCCGCCTGCAGGAAGGTGCGGTTCCATTTGCCAAGGCGGAAATGCACGGCGTCAAGGCCCGCCCAGGGCTTGGCGGTCAGGATCTCCGCGATAGTCGCGCTGTCCGAGATCGGCGTGAAATGATCGCCCTCCCAGACATGCAGCATGTACATGGTCGGTGAGTAGCGATGTTCCACCTTGCTCGGCTGGATATAGACCTTGCCCTTGCGTCGATAGACCTCGGTCATAATTTGGGTGGTATGCGAAATCGGACCCGTGGCCTGCACCGAGTGGGTGTTGCGCTGCAGCGGGAAATAGGCCAGGGACTCCAGGTCGAAGACGTAGGGACAGGTCAGCATGAAGAAATTGCCGAGCATCCGGTCACTGGACCAGGCCTCGGCCAGGGTGGACAGGCAGTCGAACAAAAAGAAGGCGCCGCGACCGGCCTCGCGTATCTCCGCCCGGACCTGGGTAATGAAACGCTCAAAGCCCAGGGCGATATCCAGGTGGCGGATCTCGCCCGCGTCGCCCTCCCGGAGCAAGGGGAAGTGGTCGGCGAAGCGGAAGTAAATCAACCTGCGCCCCTCTTTCCGCGCCGCCCGGCAATAGGCCGGCACCAAGGGCGCGAAATCAGCAATGTCATCGATGTGCCAGACGAGGTTGTCACCGGGCAGCAAGCCCCGAAAGACGCGGTCCAGGGCCGCGATTCCCGTGCTGAAGTGGGATTCGATCATGCGGATACCTAAGCCTGTTGCAAGCTGGCCGGCGCCAACCTACCCGCCGCGGGGCCGAGACCAGAGGAATAGCGCGAATCTGAATTATACGACCTTGCTAACCGATGGTCCTAGGTTAGCCATTAAGGGACCGCCAAGCCGGGTGCTCGCCTGGGGCTGAACGCCAGGGTAAACCAGTGCCTGGGGTATCCGAACGTTGCGCGCCCATGATGACGGGG
Source organism: Chromatiaceae bacterium (assembly GCA_049290655.1). Lineage (GTDB taxonomy): Bacteria > Pseudomonadota > Gammaproteobacteria > Chromatiales > Chromatiaceae > M0108. The sequence goes on from JBATOB010000211.1 coordinate 10,734, forward strand.
CTACAATATTGAAAAATCTTGTAAATATTTTCGGGCCTCATTCAGATAACAGCCAAGATAGGCTATTATCTCCGGAATAAAGCTTCAACATTCAGTCTTCATGAGCGGAATAGATCATGCTCACGCGTTACACCATCATGGTTTTTGGCAAGGAAGATGCCCTCTATTGGCAAGCGCACTGGTTAATTCTGAGCTTGCTCGCTCATGCCGAACAGCCTTACGAGATTGCCACCGCCACGGATCATCCGCGCCACTTTGATTGGTTTGGCGACGCCGTCAGGGTGCATGGCATGTCCGAACAGGACGTGAATCAATGGATAGGGCCGGAGGGGCACTTTTTTCGCGCCCTCATCAAGACCGTGGAATTCGGTCTGGAGCTGCAACCCGCCGCGGACGCGGTCTTCTACCTCGATTCCGACATGGCCCTCAATCGCAGTCTCGCCCCCGTGATCGCGGATATAAAAGCGGGTGCCATCTACATGGATCGCTTTGAATACAATCTCTACAACAGCGGCCGCAAGGGCAATAAGGGCGCCAAAAAGTTGTGGGCACAAGTCGGCGACCGGGAATGGTCGGGGATCACCATAGACCGCAAGACCCCCATGTGGAATACCGGCATTACCGGACTCTCGGGCACCCATCTCCACTTGGTCAAAAAATCCCTGGCGGTCTGTGACGCCATCCTGGCCACGGGCGTCCTGCACCGGCTGACCGAACAGATCGCCATGAGCGCGGCCATGACGGCTAATAACCAGGCAATTCGTGAAGTCAATCCGGACGGACAGGAGCCTTACTTCACCCACTACTGGGCCAACAAGCGCGGCTGGCGGGAGGCCATCACCGGGCACTTGGCGACGATTCATCACCGGGGCTTTTCCGTAACCGAGGCCGTGCAATTCCTTCTGGAAAACCCCATCGATCGCCCGGCCAAGGTCAATAGAACCCGAAAATGGCATCGCTTCCTCGGGGTTCAGCCGGTACGCTAACGGCCATCCATCACTTTCCCACGGGATTCCCCCGCGGATGTCGATTTAAATGCCATGTTCACCGACAGTTCCATACTCATCACGGGCGGCACCGGCTCCTTCGGCAAGGCCTTCGTCAAGACGGTACTGGATGCTCATCCCAAAACCAGGCGATTGGTCATCTTTAGTCGCGATGAACTCAAACAGTATGAAATGTCGCAGGTCTTCGACCCGGCCATCTATCCCAACCTGCGCTATTTCATCGGCGACGTACGCGATTACAACCGCCTGAAGCGCGCCCTCGAAGGCATCGACACCGTCATCCATGCCGCCGCCCTTAAACAGGTGCCGGCGGCTGAATTCAATCCCTCGGAGTTCATCAAGACCAACATTCTGGGCGCCCAGAATCTGGTCGATGCCTGCCTGGAATGCAACGTCAAGCGGGTCATCTCCCTCTCCACCGACAAGGCCGCCGCGCCCATCAATCTTTACGGCGCCACCAAGCTCTGTTCCGACAAACTCTTCACCGCCGCCAACAATATCCGCGGCCAGCGCGATATCCGTTTTGCCGTAGTGCGTTACGGCAACGTCCTGGGCAGCCGGGGCTCCGTCGTCCCCTTCTTTCTCGATCGCCGCAAGACCGGCATTCTACCCATCACGGACCCCGAGATGACCCGGTTCAACATCTGCCTGCAGCAGGGGGTAGACATGGTCCTCTGGGCACTGGAAAACGCCCATGGCGGAGAGATCCTGGTCCCCAAGATCCCCAGCTATCGCATTACGGACCTGGCCCAGGCCATTGGCCCCGACTGCGCACACCCCGTCGTTGGCATCCGTCCCGGCGAGAAGCTCCACGAGGAGATGATCACCGCCAGCGACAGCTTCAATACCGTCGATCTAGGCCGCTACTTCGCCATTCTGCCCATGGCGGCCAAGTACAGCATTGACCAGTATTGCGAGCGCCTGGGCTGCCCCGCGGTCGAACCCGGCTATGCCTATAACAGCGGCACCAATCCGCACTTTCTCACCGTCGAGCAGTTGCGTGTCATGATTCAGCAAGAAATGAACGTGGCGTTATGAGGCCGGGGACCGCCAGCATGATCCCCTATGGCCGCCAGGAGATCACCGCCGCCGATATCGCCGCCGTCACGGCGGTACTGGGTTCCGACTTCCTCACCCAGGGCCCGGCGATTCCGCGCTTCGAGCAGGCCATCGCCGACTATTGCGGCGCCGCCCACGGCGTAGCGGTCAATTCCGCCACCAGCGCCCTGCATATCGCCTGTCTGGCCCTCGAACTCGGCCCCGGCGACTGGCTCTGGACCTCGCCCAACACCTTCGTCGCCTCCGCCAATTGCGGGCGCTATTGCGGTGCCGCGGTGGATTTCGTCGATATCGACCCGGACACCTACAATCTGAGCCCCACGGCCCTAGCCGCCAAGCTGGAAGCGGCCGCGATCACCGGCCGGCTGCCCAAGATCGTCGTCCCGGTCCACTTCGCCGGCCAGCCCTGCGCTATGCGGGCCATCGCCGCCCTGGGCCAGCGCTACGGCTTTCGCATCATCGAAGACGCCTCCCACGCCATCGGCGGACGCTATCGGGGGGAAGCCATCGGCAACTGTCGCTACAGTGACATCACCGTCTTCAGCTTCCACCCGGTCAAGATCATCACCACCGGCGAAGGCGGCCTGGCCACCACCAACGACCCCGCCCTGGCCGAGCACATGGCCCGTCTGCGCAGCCACGGCATTACCCGCGACCCGGCCGGGATGCGGGGGGAACCCGAGGGCCCCTGGTATTACCAGCAGCTCGAGCTGGGCTTCAACTATCGCATCACCGATATCCAGGCCGCCTTGGGCCACAGTCAACTGCAACGCCTCGACGACTATGTCGCTCGCCGCCAGCACCTGGCCACGCGCTATGACCGGGGCCTTGCCGCCCTGCCCCTGCGCCTGCCCTATCGCGATTCGGCGCATCAGTCGGCGCTGCACCTCTACCCTATCCAGGTCCGGGGCGACCGGGGTCGTGTCTTCGCGGCCCTGCGCCTGTCCGGCATTGGGGTCAATGTCCACTACATCCCGGTGCATACCCAGCCGGACTACGCGCGATTCGGCTTCAGGCGCGGCGACTTTCCCCAGGCCGAGGCCTACTATGAACACGCCATCAGCCTGCCGCTTTTCCCTACCATGACCGAGGCCGAGCAGGACCGGGTAATGGCGGTATTGGCCGCCGCGCTAACCTAAAGGGCGCGGGCCGCAAGCAACCCGACGCCCTCAACCCCCAAGGACAGGCCCGGACCACATGTCGAACCGCACCCTCATTATCGCCGCCCACCCCGATGACGAAGTCCTCGGTTGTGGCGGCGCCATCCTCAAGCTCACCGAGGCGGGCGCCGAGGTGCATATTGCCTTCCTGGCCGACGGCATCGGGGCGCGCAACCCGGACC
>JBATOB010000212.1:0-2271 GCA_049290655.1 Chromatiaceae bacterium
GAAGCAGGACAATCAGGGTTTCCCATGTTGACCGATCACGTTATCCAAGAAACCGCGAAGAGAATCGTGGCAGCGGCTAGTAGGCCGGTACGGGTAGTGCTGTTCGGCTCTTACGGAAGGGGAGACGCGAATGAGGCATCCGATATTGACTTGCTCGTCATCGAGCCAGAAATCTCCGACCCCAGTGGCGAATATCTACGCCTCCGGCAGGCTATTGGGGCCATTGGGGTTGGGGTAGATCTGCTGCTGTACAGCCAAGGGGATTTTGATCAGCGGCGTGATTGGTGGACTAGCCCTGCTTACTGGGCCGCCCGAGAGGGCAAGGTACTCCATGACCCTGAGCACTAAGCAAGCCCAAGAACTCGACCGGGCCGCGAAGCGTGACTACAAGACCTTCCTGATCCTGCGCGAATCGGGGGAGGCTCCTCTCGAAACCACCTTGTTTCATGCCCAGCAGGCCCTTGAGAAAATCCTCAAGGCGGCGTTGGTCGAGCAGGGGGTAGTCTTTCGGCGCACCCATGATCTTGTTGAGTTGGCGAATTTGGCGACCACCCATCGCATCGATCCGCCTGTTGCAATGGAATTGCTGATTCGGCTGGGTCCCTAGGCGGTTGAGTTTCGCTATCTTGGGGTCAACTCCCCTCTCGTGTCGCTAGAGGAGGCCGCAACGGCAGTGGAGGCCATGATGGATTGGCTGAATAAGGGTTAGTTTTCATCATCGGACGATGGCGTACGAAAAAGGGGCCCGAAGGCCCCAAGACTCGCAACGACGCGCCCCTGGGGGCGCGTCCCTCTTCTTGTTACTTGAAGATGTCGTTGATGATGTTGTCGTACCAGCTATAGGCGTACTGGACCTCGCGGGCATGGGCCTCGGGAGAGGCGTCCATCGGGGTCAGGCCACCAGAGCCGGGTACCTCGGCGATCTTCCCATCGGCGCCCAGCTTGTAAACGCCCGCTACGGAGATGGCCCAGTCGGGGGTGATGAGGGAGTAGCAGGTGTTGACAAAGGCGGGCACCCCGACCTCGCCACCCTTGAGCAGGGCCACGACGGCGGCGGCGCAGACCTTGGCCTGGCTGTTGGCGGCATAGGCGGACTTGGGCATGGCGCCCGCTATGCAGGCATCGCCGATGACATGGATGCCGGGCACCTTCTTGGACTCGAAGCTGCGCCCATCCACCGGGCAGAAACCGCTGTCGTCGGCCAAGCCGGCCGCTTGGGCGATTTTGCCGGCACGCTGGGGAGGAATGACATTGATGACATCCGCCTTCATCTCCTCGCCCACTTCGCCGTAGGTGAGGGTCATGGTGGCGGGATCGACCTTCTTGACGGTGGCATCGGGACCTGGACGCCACTCGATCAGGGCCTTGTCGGTGCCATAGCCGTAAAATTTCTCCCAGGCCTGGACAAAGAGCCCTTGCTTGGAGAACTTCTGCTTGGCATCCAGGATGACGACCTTGGACTTGGGCTTGTGTTTCTGCAAGTAATGGGCTATAAGGCTGGCGCGCTCATAAGGCCCAGGGGGGCAACGGAAGGGGTTCGGCGGGGCGACAATGGCGACCACGCCGCCGTCCTTCATGTCCTCGATCTGCTTTTTCAGCAGGAGCGTCTGCGGGCCGGCCTTCCAGGCATGCGGCATTTGCTTATCGGCGACCTCGGGAGAGTAGCCTTCGATCTTGTCGTAGACAAACTCGACGCCCGGGGAGACGACGCAACGGTCGAAGGCCAGGGACTGGCCACCGGCGGTCTTGACGGTCTTGGCGGCGCCATCAATGGCCTCCGCGGAGTCAAAGACCATGTTGATGCCCATCTTCTTGACATCGTCATAGCCCACTTCGAGGGACTTGATGTCGCGCGCGCCGGCAATGACCTCGTTGCTGAAGTAGCAGGTGATATAGGTCTTGTTGGGCTCCACGATGGTCACGTCGATGGAGGGGTCCAAGCGCTTGATGTACTTGGCGGCGGTAGTACCGCCCGTGCCCCCGCCGACGACCACCACCTTGCTGGCGGCGCCGAAGGCGAGGTGAGGCATGCCAACCATGGCAACGGCGGCGGCCGTGCCGGTGGCCTTAACGAAATCGCGACGATTCATTTTCATGCTATGTAACCTCCCCGGTCCTTATTGCTGGCTGGCGTAAAAGGCGTAAAGGGCGTCGAGTCCCTTGTCGCCTTCCTTCTTGACCATGCCGTCGAACTTCTCCTTCATCTTCTTGGGCATTTCACGCTTGTCGGTCTGGTAGTCTTGCAGGGTGTACTTCAAGTAGGGGGTCCAC
>JBATOB010000213.1:0-4036 GCA_049290655.1 Chromatiaceae bacterium
TGACCGAGAACTCCCGCCGCCGCCCGCGGGGACGGCCAGCGGCGGCGGGCTAGAACGGATTTGCCGTGCGGACGCAGTGGCCGAGGCTTTCGTGCAACGATTTGGTCACGGCCCTGGCCCATCTGCTACCCCGTCGCCAGCTCGCCGCCGAAGACTTGGCGGACATCATCACCAAGCGCCACCGTCTGCGCCAAAACAGGCCCAGGAATCCTATGCCAGACGAGCCGTGACGGCGTTCGAATCAATCTGACAAAGTAGAATTAACGACGATCTATAAGCAGAAGGGGCCTTTGGGGACGGACTACCGCGCGGATCGTCAACGCGCTATAGGAGTTTGTCGGACTTAGCGTTGCCACCGCGTTCCTACGCGAAATCTGAGACGTTCGATCTTCGTGGGAGATGTAAATCTTGCGTAGGACAACCGAAATTGATCAGTTCTTGACCAATCTGGGGTGTCACAGCGAAAGTCCGACAGGCTGCTAGCGGTTATAATGCCGCCATGGATATCCTTAATCACGTTCAAATCCTGGCCATCATGGTGTTGCCGGTGCTCTTCGCCATTACGGTGCACGAGGCCGCTCACGGCTGTGCCGCCGGTTACCTGGGCGACGGCACGGCGCGCATGCTGGGCCGGGTGACTCTCAATCCCCTCAAGCACATCGACCCCATTGGGACTGTCGTTGTGCCCCTGGCGACCTTTTTCCTCACGGGCTTTCTCTTCGGCTGGGCCAAGCCGGTACCCGTGGATGTCCGCAACCTGCGCAATCCCCGCCGCGACATGGCCCTGGTCGCCCTGGCCGGGCCCGGCGCCAACCTGGTGATGGCGGTCATCTGGGGGCTGGCGATCCAGCTTGCCCTGGCCCTGTGGAATGTCTCGCCCTGGCTGGCCCAACCGCTGGCCTACATGGGCGCCGCCGGGGTCCTGATAAACGTGCTCCTGATGGTGCTCAACCTCTTCCCGCTCCTGCCGCTGGATGGCGGCCGGGTGCTCAACGCCCTGCTGCCGCGCCACCTGGCCATCGGCTTCTCGCGCCTGGAGCCCTACGGCCTCATCCTGCTGGTAGTCCTCCTGGCCACGGGGGTCCTGGGCACCTTGCTGGGGCCCCTGGTGAACCTGACCATCGGCCTCATGCCCGGTGCCGGCGTGGTGCGCGAAATCTTCATGCCCTAAATCTAGCCGCGCGACCCATTCCTCTCCCATTTTTCGAATCGGCATCCGAACCCACGGGGAACTCCCGCCTTGAACTCCGCAACCACCTCCAACGACCGCGTCCTTTCCGGCATGCGGCCCACCGGCCGCCTGCACCTGGGTCACTATCACGGTGTCCTCAAGAACTGGGTAGCCTTGCAGCACGAATACACCTGCTTCTTCTTCGTTGCCGACTGGCATGCCCTGACCACCCACTACGAGGATCCCTCCATCATTCCCGCCAGCATCTGGGATATGGTGGTGGACTGGCTGGCCGCTGGCATCGATCCGGACCAGGCGACCCTCTTCATCCAGTCCCGAGTCCCCGAGCACGCGGAACTCCACCTGCTGCTGTCCATGATCACCCCCCTGGGTTGGCTGGAGCGGGTGCCCAGCTTCAAGGATCAGCAGGAGCGGCTGAAGGAGCGCGACCTGGCCACCTATGGCTTTCTCGGCTATCCCCTCCTCCAGAGCGCCGACATCCTCATGTACAAGGCCGGCCTGGTCCCGGTAGGCGAGGACCAGGTCGCCCATGTGGAGCTGACGCGCGAGATCGCGCGACGCTTCAACCACATCTTTGGCCGCGAGCCGGACTTCGCGCAGAAGGCGGAACAGGCCAAGGACAAGATGGGCAAAAAGAACGCCAAGCTCTTCGACAAGCTGCGCAAGGCCTATCTGGAGCAGGGCGATCACGCGGCCCTGGAGATGGCGCGGGCCCTCCTGGAATCCCAGGGCAACATCGGCCTGAGTGACCGCGAGCGCCTCTCCGGCTACCTGGAAGGCAGCGGCCGCATCATTCTGCCGGAACCCCAGGCCCTGCTCACCAAGGCCTCCAAGATGCCCGGGCTGGACGGCCAGAAGATGTCGAAGTCCTACGGCAACACCATCGCCCTGCGCGACCCGCCCGCCCAGGTGGAAAAGGCCCTGCGCACCATGCCCACGGACCCGGCGCGGGTCCGTCGCACCGACCCCGGCGAGCCCGCCAAGTGCCCCGTCTATCAGCTCCATCAGGTCTATTCCAGCGACGAGACCCGGGCCTGGGTCGCGGAGGGCTGCCGCTCGGCGGGCATAGGGTGCCTCGACTGCAAGCAACCGGTCATCGCGGCCGTGCTGGCGGAACTCAAACCCATCCAGCAGCGTGCCCGGGAATTCGAGGAGCAACCGGAACGGGTGCGGGATCTGATCGCCGCGGGCTGCGAGGCCGCCCGCCTCGTTGCGCGCAAGACCATGGACGAGGTCCGCCAAGCCATGTCCTTGAACTTTCGTTGAGCGAGACGCCCGGCGAGGCCGCCCCGGCCATCGCGGAGGCCGGCGGCGGCGCGGTGGGACGACCCGCCCAGCAGCAGGAGATGCCCTTCGCCATCGTCCAGGGCACCCCTCTGCTGGTCTTGCCCCTCGACCTCTACATACCCCCGGATGCCCTGGAGGTGTTCCTTGATACCTTCGAGGGGCCCCTTGACCTGCTCCTCTATCTCATCAAGCGCCAAAACCTGGACATCCTCGACATCCCCATCGCCCAGATCACTGATCAGTACATGGCCTACGTGGAGCTGATGAAGGATTTTCGCCTGGAGCTGGCGGCGGAGTATCTGGTAATGGCCGCCCTGCTGGCGGAGATCAAGTCGCGCATGTTGCTACCGCGCCCCGCCGAGACCGAGGAGGAGGAGGCGGATCCCCGCGCCGACCTGATCCACCGCCTTCAGGAATATGAACGCTTCAAAAAGGCCGCCCTAGACCTGGACGAACTGCCCCGCCTGGAGCGAGATCACTATCTCGTCCAGGCCCCGGTGCCCCCGGGGCATCGCCGCCTGATCCCCCCGGAGGTCGATCTGCGCGAGGTGTTTCTGGCCCTGCGCGACCTCCTGGCGCGGGCGGACCTCTTCACCAGTCACCGGGTGGAGAAGGAGTCCTTGAGCCTGCGTGAGCGCATGGCCCTGGTACTGGCCAAGCTCCAGGGCATGGGCTTTGTCCCCTTCGTCCATCTATTTGAAATTCATGAGGGCCGGGCGGGCATCGTGGTCAGCTTTCTGGCCGTGCTGGAGCTCATCAAGTCCGCTACCATCGAACTGGTCCAGGCAGAGCCCTTCGCCCCTATCCATGTGCGCCTGCGCACGGGGGACTAGGGCATGAACGGGCAGCCCCCCCTCAAGAACATTATCGAAGGCGCCCTTCTCGCCGCGGGCGGCCCCCTGACCCTGGACAGCCTGTTGGGGCTCTTCGGGACGGATGAAGAAGCGCCGGCCCGCGAGGCGCTGCAAGTCGCCCTCGCCACCCTGGAGGAGGACTACCGCGACCGCGGCATCGAACTGGCCCTGGTCGCAGGCGGCTATCGCATCCAGGTGCGCAAGGAGTGCGCCCCCTGGATAGCGCGGCTCTGGGACGAAAAGCCCCCGCGCTATTCCCGCGCCCTGCTGGAGACCCTGGCACTCATTGCGTACCGACAGCCCCTCACCCGGGGCGAAATCGAGGATATCCGCGGCGTCGCCGTCAGCACCAATATTGTCAAGACCCTGCTGGAGCGCGAGTGGGTGCGGGTGGTCGGCCACCGCGACGTCCCCGGCCGCCCCTCCCTCTACGCCACCACCCGCAAATTCCTCGATTACTTTGGCCTCAAGTCCCTCAACGAACTCCCCACCCTGGCCGAGTTGCGCGACCCCGAGTTCCTGGGTGATGACCTGCCCCTGGAGGAACCGGTGGCCGTGCCGACTGTTGACCTTGCGAACCCTGACCCGCTCACGCCTCAGCCACCACCCCCGGCCTCACTGACATGATCAAAGACAAACGCCCCACCCCCAAGCCGTCGGCCAGCCGCACGGCCACCCGGACTGCCGCCCCGCCCTCCTCCCC
>JBATOB010000214.1:0-17420 GCA_049290655.1 Chromatiaceae bacterium
GCAGCGGGGGAGGCGCCAGCGGGGGAGGCATCAGCCGGCCCGGCGGGGACCGCCAGCCAGGCCGACCCCGCCGCCGCCTACGAAATCCTCCTAGACCCGGCGCGCCTCGACGCCTGGCTAGCCCGCCTGGAGGCCGCCAAACTCTTCGCCATCGATACCGAGACCACCAGCCTGGATTACATTCAGGCCCGCATCGTCGGTCTGTCCTTCGCCGTGGAGGTGGGGGTGGCGGCCTATGTCCCGCTCGCCCACACCTATGTAGGCGCCCCGCCCCAGCTCGACCGGGAGGCGGTGCTGGCGCGGCTCAAGCCCCTGCTGGAGGACCCGGCGCGGCCCAAGGTCGGCCAGAATCTCAAATACGACATGAGCGTGCTCGCCAACCATGGCATCGGGCTCCAGGGCATCGCCCACGACACCATGCTGGAGTCCTATGTCCTCGACAGCACCGCCAGCCGCCATGATATGGACTCCCTGGCCCTCAAGTATCTGGGCCACCGGACCATCCACTTCGAGGACATCGCTGGCAAGGGGGCCAAACAGATCGGTTTCGATCAGGTCCCCATCGAGGCCGCTGGTCCCTATGCCGCCGAGGATGCCGAGGTCACCCTGCGCCTCCACCAGGCCTTCTGGCCCCGGCTTGAGCAGCAACCGGGTCTGGCCCGTCTTTACCAGGAGATCGAAATTCCGCTGGTACCGGTGCTCTCGCGCCTGGAGCGCCAGGGGGTGCGCATCGACCGGGAGCGCCTGGCCGCCCAGAGCCGCGATCTGACCGGGCGCATCGCCGCCCTGGAAGATGCCGCCTATCGCGTCGCCGGGCGGCCCTTCAACCTGGGCTCGCCCAAGCAGATCGGCGATATCTTCTTCACCGAGCAGGGCCTGCCGGTGGTGGAGAAGACCCCCAAGGGGGCGCCCTCCACCTCCGAATCCGTGCTGCAGCAACTGGCCGATGCCGGCCACGAACTGCCACGGATCATCCTGGAGCATCGCGGCCTCGCCAAACTCAAATCGACCTACACCGACAAGTTGCCCCAGATGGTCAGCCCGGTCACGGGGCGGGTGCATACCTCCTACCACCAGGCGGTGGCCGCCACCGGGCGCCTCTCGTCCTCGGACCCCAATCTGCAGAACATCCCCATCCGCAGCGAGGACGGGCGGCGCATCCGCCTGGCCTTCATCGCCGATCCGGGCTGCAAGCTGATCGCCGCCGACTATTCCCAGATCGAGCTGCGCATCATGGCCCACCTCTCCGGGGACGAGCGCCTGCTGGCCGCCTTCGCCGCCGGCCAGGACATTCACAGCGCCACCGCTGCCGAGGTCTGGGGCCTGGCCCCTGATCAGGTCAGCGCTGATCAGCGCCGTTCCGCCAAGGCGATCAATTTCGGGCTGATCTACGGCATGTCGGCCTTCGGCCTGGCGCGGCAACTGGGGATAGAGCGCGGCGAGGCCCAGGCCTACGTGGACCGCTATTTCCAGCGTTACACTGGGGTTAAGGGCTTCATGGACCGCACCCGCCAGCAGGCGCGTCGGGACAAGTATGTCGAGACCTTGTTCGGTCGTCGCCTCTACCTGCCCGATATCGACCACTCCAACCAGGGACGCCGCGCGGGCTCCGAGCGCACCGCCATTAATGCTCCCCTGCAGGGCACGGCCGCCGACATCATCAAGCGGGCCATGATCGCCGCCGATGGCTGGATTCAGACCGAGCGGCCCCCGGTGCGCATGATCATGCAGGTCCACGACGAGTTGGTCTTCGAGGTAGAAGCGGCGGCGGTGGATGAGGCTTCAGAGCAGATTCGCGTCGCCATGGAGTCCGCCGCCGATCTCGCCGCCCCCCTCCTAGTTCAGATCGGCATCGGCGACAATTGGGAGGAGGCGCATTGAAGCAGTCAGGAGCAGCCATGAAACACCCAGCCCCCCCTCTCCGCGCCATGCTCGATGACCTGATCGCCTTGCCCACGGTGAGCAGCGTCAAGCCGGAACTGAACATGGGCAACCGGCATCTGGTCGACCGCCTGGGGGAATGGCTGCTGGGGGCCGGCTTCCGGGTGGAGGTCATGGAATTGCCGAACCAGCCGGGCAAGGCCAACCTCATCGCGACCCTGGGTACGGGGTCGGGGGGGTTGGTCCTGTCCGGGCACACCGATACGGTCCCCTATGACGCCGGGCGCTGGCGGCGCGACCCCTTCGAGGTCACGGAGGAGGACGGCCGGCTTTACGGCCTGGGCACCAGCGACATGAAGTCCTTTCTGGCCCTGGCGCTGGAGGCGGCCCGGGGACTGACCGCCCAGGATATGCGGCGGCCCCTGACTATTCTGGCGACGGCGGACGAGGAGTCCTCCATGAGCGGGGCGCGGGCCCTGGTCCAGGCGGGCCGGCCCTTGGGGCGCTATGCCGTGATTGGCGAGCCGACCTCGCTACGGCCGGTGCGGCTGCATAAGGGGGTCATGAACGAGGCGGTGCGCCTGATCGGCCAGCCGGGTCACGCCAGTGACCCGGCCCTGGGCAATTCGGCCCTGGAGGGGATGCACGAGGTCATGGGCGAGATCCTGGCCTGGCGTCGGGAGTTGCAGGAGCGGCATCGCCATCCCGCCTTCGCGGTGCCGGTACCGACCATCAACCTGGGCCACATCCACGGTGGCGACAACCCCAATCGCATCTGCGGCGATTGCGAGTTGCTGCTGGACCTGCGGGTCCTGCCAGGGCTGAACGTGGAGGAGCTGCGCGCCCAACTTTCCGCCCGGGTTGCCCGGGTGGCGGAGCGGCGTGGCCTGGGCTGGGAGGTGGCGCCACTGTTCGAATCCATACCGCCGGCGGAAACCCCCGCCGCCTCCGCCATCGTCCAGGCCAGCGAGGCCCTCACCGGCCATGTCGCCGAGGCGGTGGGCTTCGGCACCGAGGCGCCCTTTTTGAACCAGCTCGGCCTGGAGACCGTCATCCTGGGCCCCGGCAACCTGGCCCAGGCCCATCAGCCGGACGAATACCTGGAGATGGCGCGCATACCGCCGACCCTGGGCCTGCTGCGCGCCCTCATCCGCCGCTTTTGCATCGAAGGCTGACACCCGCGGCCAGGGCTTGACGGCCTCGCGCGGATTATCCCCTATCCTGGCGGTGAACTTTTTCCGGCCGCGTGGCTCATATTGGGTGAGCGTTTAAAAAACCCCGTTGCCTCTCTTTCCCCTGGCGACTCGGGTTCCCGGCCCCCCACCGGGGACGCTCTTACCCCGCCCTTGAACGGCGGGGTTTCTTTTGTGTGCACTATTCCGGACCTGTCCGCACCCGAGCCGCCAGAGCCCGTTGTGTCGGGTTGCGGGTTAGCGCTGGCTTACCAGCTAAAGAGGAGCCATTGGGGAACGGCGTTGTTCCAGACCCGGTCCTGCTGTACGTCCAGGGTCCCATCGCCATTGGAGTCGATCAAAAAGTAGGGTGGGCCGATCTGGGGCTGGATGCGCACCATGTAGAGCTGACCCTTGATGCGGTACTCATAGACAGTGCCGCGATCCGTCTCCAGAATGGTGACGTCCGGCTGCACCGACTCGCCGGCGTAGCCTGCGGGCGGCAGTTCAGGCGCTGCGAGCTGGGTTTCGGACTGGGCCCAGGCCGCCAGGGAGGCGACGCCCAGGAGGGTCGCGGTCAGTATCCGTTTCATCGGGTTCGACAAAGCCTTCAAGTTTCCGTTAGTCCGCGTATGTTAGTACGTCCCGCCCGGTAATTCCCTTCTTTGTTGCTCCCCGATGGGCTGGCTCGGGCATAATGCCGGCCTGCGCGCGCCAGCCCCACCGCCCGGTTCGCGTCCAGGCGAACCCTTCGACCCACTTGCGCGCCTTGTCTTGCCCTTCAGGCCGTCCCATGAAAGACCTCAATCCCCGACAGCTCGAAGCCGTGCGCTATGTGGGCGGCCCCTTGCTGGTGCTCGCTGGCGCCGGATCGGGCAAAACGCGCGTCATTGCCCGCAAGATCGCCCACCTCGTCGGCGAATGCGGCCTGGCGCCGCGCCACATCGCCGCCGTCACCTTCACCAACAAGGCGGCGCGCGAGATGAAGGCCCGGGTCGCGAGCGCCCTCCAGGGTCGGGAGGGGCGGGGCCTCACCATCTCCACCTTCCACACCCTGGGCCTCGACATCCTCCGTCGCGACCACGCCCACGCCGAGTTGCGACGCGGCTTCTCCCTGTTTGACCCCCAGGACGCCGAGGCCATCATCAAGGAGCACCTGCGGGGCCGGCGTCAGGATGACGCCCTGACCCCCGCCGCCGTCCAGGCCCGTATCTCGGCCTGGAAGAACGCCCTCGTCGAGCCCGCCGAGGCCCTCGGCCACGCCGAGGATGACTTCGAGGCCGACCTCGCGAGCCTCTACGCCGACTACCAGCGCAGCCTCCACGCCTACAACGCCGTCGATTTCGACGATCTCATCCGCCTGCCGGCGCGCCTCTTCGCCGCCCACCCTGACCTGCTGGAGGCCTGGCAGTCGCGCCTGCGTTATCTGCTGGTGGACGAATACCAGGATACCAATGGCGCCCAATACGAATTGGTCCGGCGCCTGGTCGGCCCCCGGGGCGCTCTGACCGTAGTCGGCGATGACGACCAGTCGATCTACGCCTGGCGCGGTGCCCGGCCCGAAAACCTGGCCCGCCTCAAGGAGGACTTCCCGACCCTCAAGGTGGTCATGCTGGAGCAGAATTACCGCTCCAGCGGGCGCATTCTCGGCCTCGCCAATGCTCTCATCGCCCATAATACCCACCTCTTCGAGAAACGCCTCTGGTGTGAACACGGCGAAGGGGAGCGCCCCCGGGTCATCACCTGTCGCGACGAGGTCAACGAGGCCGAGCGCGTGGTCTCGGAGATCCTGCACCGGCGCTTCGCGGACAAGGCCAACTTCGGCGACTTCGCCATCCTCTATCGCGGCAACCACCAGGCGCGGCTCTTCGAGCAGGCCCTGCGCGAACATGACATCCCCTACTTCCTCAGCGGCGGCACCTCCTTCTTCGCCCGGGCCGAGATCAAGGATGTCATGGCCTACATGCGCCTCCTGGCCAACCCGGAGGATGACGCCGCCTTCCTGCGCATCGTCAATACCCCGCGCCGCGAGATCGGTCCCAACACCCTGGAGAAGCTGGCCGGCTATGCCCGGGAGCGGGGCGTGCCCCTGCTACGCGCCTGCGGCGAGCTGGGACTGGGTCAGCACCTGGAGCGGCGACCCCGCGAGCGCCTGGAGCAATTCGCCGCTTGGCTGGATACCCATGCCCGCCACGCCGTCAGTGAGCCGGTGGCCGCCGTCCGCGCCCTGGTGGAGGGCATGAACTACGCCGCCTGGCTGAAGGAGAACGCCTCCAGCCTGCCGGTCGCCGAGCGGCGCCTGGAGAATGTCCACGACCTGCTCAACTGGCTCGATGCCCTCGGCAAGGGCGAGAACGAGGGCAAGTCCCTACAGGATCGGGTCGGCCATCTGTCCCTCATGGACGTGCTGCAACGCCAGGAGGAAGAGGAGGGCGGCGACCGTGTCGCCCTCATGACCCTCCACGCCGCCAAGGGGCTGGAGTTCCCGCATGTCATGCTGGTCGGCATGGAGGAGGAACTGCTGCCGCATCGCGCCAGCATCGAGGACGACAGCATCGAGGAAGAGCGGCGTCTCGCCTATGTCGGTATCACCCGTGCCCGCGAGCACCTGACCTTTACCCTGGCCAAGCGCCGCAAGCGCTTTGGCGAAATGGTCCAGGTCCAGCCCAGCCGCTTTCTGGAGGAATTACCCGAGAGCGGCCTGGATTGGGATACCCGCCGCGTAGCCAATGAAGAGGAAAACCGCGCCCGGGGCACCGCCCATCTGGCCGGCCTGAAAGGCCTGCTGGGGACTACATGAAGGGCCAGTGGCCAAGGGTTGCCGGGGCAAGCGGGGTGTTCGGTAGGGTCGGTGCCAAGCCCGGTGCCCGGGAATTTTGCCGCCACGGGTGTCAATGGGATGACAAAGCCTCGGCACCAGCTATATACTTCGCCGCCTTAGGCTGAGTGGCAGAGTGGTCATGCAGCGGCCTGCAAAGCCGTGCACCCCGGTTCGATTCCGGGCTCAGCCTCCACCTTCCTCTCCCGCTTCATACTTGCCAGGACCTCCCAGGCCAACGGCAAGGCCAAATCCCCAAGTCCCCTCCCCCCACCCGCCCGGGTGGCGAAATCGGTAGACGCAAAGGACTTAAAATCCTTCGACGCGAGTCATGCGGGTTCGAGTCCCGCCCCGGGCACCATTTAAAAACAATTGAGTTATTCAATAATAGGGCCAAGCTCCCCCTCTGGCCTTTAATGCTTTGATGGCATGAACACAACAAGAACACAACACGGCCTGGACTAGGGCCACCCTTGAGTGCGTGTCCGGTCGATGACTGTGCCCGCCAGGGGCAACGGGGCGGTGCCGATGCAGCCTGGCCAACCGGGGCGGCGTCTCCTGGGATCGGTGGCCATCGACCTCCAGCCGGGTCCAGACTCCTCCCTCCCTTCCCCACCCGAACCTAGGCCCTTCTTGGCGTCTGGCAGCCTCTCCGCTAGCGCATCCATCCTGGGGCCTTGGCCAAGAAGTGCTTCTTGACTCGGCGGCGGCAGACCTCCACCTTGCAGTTGCACCCGCGCCCCTCCTTGCTGTGAAAGTAGTGGCTGAGGGCCTGCTCCAGCAGATCCATGTCCTCCGGACCCATATGAGGCGGAAGGTGGGGCAGGTCGTTGCGCTTCTTCCAGGACGACTCCGCGATGTTGTCCGAGTACAGGTATAGCGTGGCACCGGCCCTGTAGCTAGAGTGCTCCAGGAAGGTCCACATCGCCTTTTAGTGGAAGCTGTCGATCTTCGAGATTGCCTCCGGAGATCTTGGTCTTGATGGAAATCCGCATCGTCTGCCAGGGCCGTGACACCGCCCTGGCAGGCCATGTTGTCGATATCCTGGCACTCCGCCTCGATCTCCGCCTGCTTGCTGTCCGGTAACACCGTGAAGGCTCCAAAGATCGGGTCTACGTCGGTCATCTTAAGTTTCTCGAAGTCGATCTCACCCAGAACTCCATGCCGTTGCTTGAAGTTGCGGGCTAGCAAACCGTTCGGTACGTGACGGAAGAACTGTGTGGGCGAATATTGGCGGGCCCTGGCGACGTTCCTTGTTAGGGAATATCCCTGTAGCATATCCGCAATACTATAACGCCACATCAGCCAGGAGGGTAAGCGATGGCGGCAGTGAAGACCGAGACCATCACGGTGCGGATCGATCCTGCGGTGAAGGCGGGACTGCAGGCGGCGGCCGAGCAGGAGCATCGCTCCATCGCCAACATGGTGGAGGTGCTGATCCGGGACTATTGCGGGCGCAATGGCATCCCCATCAAACAGCCAACGTCGAAGCCCGGGACGGAAAGGAAGTGAGCAAGAATCACAACGAAAACAACAAGGAACCTACCGTGGCTGCGGTCAGAAACAAGGACAACCACTGTTGAACATTCAGACGCACGATGAGCTGAAGGCCAAGATCTGGGAAATCGCGAACCGGCTTCGTGGACCCTACCGCCCGCCGCAATATCGCCTGGTGATGTTGCCCATGGTCGTCCTGCGCCGGCTCGACTGCGTGCTGGAGCCGACCAAGGATGCGGTGCTGCAGCGGCGCGAGGCACTGGAGGCGCAGCAGATGCCGGAGGCGGCCATGGACCGCCTGCTCGGCAAGGCCGCCGACCCCAACCGCAAGCACCCGCTCTATAACACCAGCCCTTACACCTTTGCCCGGCTGCTCGGCGACGCCGAGAACATCGCGCCCAACCTGGTCTCCTACATCAACGGCTTCTCGCCCACCGCCCGGCGCATCTTCGAGCGCTTCAAGTTCGCCGACCAGATCGAGAAGCTGGACGCCAGCAACCGCCTCTTCACCATCGTCAAGGCCATGGCCGAGGTCGATCTGCACCCCAGGCGGATCGATAACCTCCAGATGGGCTATGTGTTCGAGCACTTGGTGATGCGCTTCAACGAACAGGCCAACGAGGAGGCCGGCGATCACTTCACGCCCCGGGAGGTCATCCGCCTGATGGCGAACCTCATCTATACCGGCGAGCAGGACGTCTACCGGCCCGGCATCTTCCGCACTATCTACGACCCGGCCTGCGGCACCGGCGGCATGCTCTCCGAAGCGGAGAAGCTGATCCTCTCCCAGAATGCCCGGGCGCAGCTTGCCCTCTACGGCCAGGAGTACAACGACGAGGCCTGGGCCATCTGCTGCTCGGACATGCTCATCAAGGACGAGGACACCGCCAACATCGTCCTCGGCGACACTCTGGGCGACGGCAAGACCCGGGACGGCTTCGAGGGCAAGCGCTTCCACTACATGAAGGCCAACCCGCCTTTCGGCGTCGAATGGAAGGACCAGAAGGACGTGGTCGAGCGCGAGCACAGCACCCTGGGCTTCGCCGGCCGCTTTGGTGCCGGGCTGCCCGCCATCAACGACGGCTCGCTGCTGTTCCTCCAGCACATGATCTCCAAGATGTACCCCTATGCCGAGGGGGACGAGGACCGGCCCGGCTCCAAGATCGCCATCGTCTTCAACGGCTCGCCACTCTTCTCCGGCGACGCCGGCTCGGGGCCGTCCAACATCCGCCGCTGGATCATCGAGAACGACTGGCTCGATGCCATCGTCGCCCTGCCCGACCAGCTCTTCTACAACACCGGCATCTTCACCTACGTCTGGCTGGTGACCAACCGCAAGCCCACCGAGCGGCGCGGCAAGGTACAGCTCATCGACGGCACCCGCTTCTTCCAGAAGATGAAGAAGAGCCTCAACAACAAGCGCAACGAGATCAACGAGGAGCAGATCCGCCTGCTCACCCGCATCTACGGCAATGACCAGGACGGCGAGACCGCGGAGGTCCAGATCAATGGGGGAACCGAGACCCGAATCATCTCCCGCCTCTTCGAAAACCGCGAATTCGGCTTCCTCAAGGTCACGGTCGAGCGCCCCTTGCGGATGAATTTCGCGGCCAGCCCCGAGCGCATCGCCCGGCTCATTGATCAGACCGCGTTCGCCAACCTGGCCACATCGAAAAAGCGCAAGGACAAGGCCCAGGTCGAGCGTGAGGAGGATGAAGGACGCAAGCAGCAAGAGGCCATCCGGGAGCTGCTCGGGACCCTCGAAGGCAAAGGGCGGTACATGGACCGCAGTGCCTTTGAGGCCGACGTGACCAAGGCCGCGAAGCGTGCCGACCTCAAGCTCCCGGCCCCCATCAAGAAGGCCATCTTCGCCGCCTTGGGCGAACGCGACCCGGACGCCGCAATCTGCCACGACGCCAAAGGCCAACCGGAGGCCGATAGCGAGCTGCGGGACACCGAGAACATCCCACTTCCGCCCGGCACCGCCCTGCCCCTGCCCATGGACTTCGGCCCGGACAAGCCCAACGACCGGCTGATTGCGGCCTTCCGGGGCGAGATCGACGCCTACATTGCTCGCGAGGTCCTGCCCCATGTGCCGGATGCCTGGGTCGATTACGAGAAGACCAAGGTCGGCTACGAGATCCCGATCAACCGGCACTTCTATGTCTACAAGCCCCCGCGCCCGCTCGATCAGATTGAGGCGGACATTACGACGCTTGAAGGGGAGATTGCGGGGCTGCTGCAGGGCCTGGTTGCATGAGCGGAGTCACGCGCCCCCTTGGGTGGTCATCCAAGCGGCTGAAGTACCTCGCCACCTACAACGACGAGGTCCTTGCTGAGAATACGGATAAGGATCAAGAGATTGACTACGTGGAAATCTCTGGAGTCTCTCTGTCTCGTGGGATTGAGCAAGTTGAGCGCATGACTTTTGGTCAGGTTCCATCGCGAGCAAGGCGAAAAGTCCGAAGTGGCGACGTCCTGATCTCCACAGTTCGAACCTATCTCCGCGCGATTGCAACAGTCAATGAAGCATCCTCTGACCTGATTGCCTCAACCGGCTTCTGTGTTGTCCGTCCAAACGATGAGGTGGACAGCGGGTTTATTGGTTGGGCGGCAAGATCAGAGCCATTTGTGTCCGAGGTGGTCGCACGCTCTGTCGGCGTCAGCTATCCGGCCATCAATGCCAGCGAGCTTGTCACGATAGAGATACCGCTACCTCCACTCGAAACCCAGCGGCGGATTGCACGATTTCTGGATGAGAAGACGGCGCGAATCGACGGGCTGATCGAGAAGAAGCGCGCGCTGCTGGACCGGCTGGCCGAGAAGCGCCAGGCCCTCATCACCCGCGCTGTCACCAAGGGTCTCAACCCGGATGCCCCCATGAAACCCTCCGGCATTGACTGGCTCGGCGACATCCCCTCGCATTGGAATTTGCTTCGCCTGAAGTTCATCGTCTCGGAACCACTTTCTTATGGAGTCAATGCTGCGGCCGAATTTGATGAACCGGAGTGGCCACGCTTCGTAAGGATCACCGATGTCGATGAGCTTGGGCGGCTGCGCGATGAAACTTTCCGCTCGTTGCCGCCTGATGTCGCTGATGGGTACTTGTTGCAGCCCAACGATATTCTTCTAGCGCGAAGCGGTGCCACCGTCGGAAAGAGCTTCATCTATAAAATATCTTGGGGCGTGGCCTGCTACGCTGGCTACCTGATCCGAGCCCGAATAAAGAAGGAGCACGATGCCCGCTTCTTCTATTGGTTCTTGAACTCAATTTTATATTGGGATTGGGTTGGGTCGAATTTTATACAAAGCACGATCCAGAATATCAGTGCAGATAGGTATGCGAACCTTCAGATACCGCACCCTCCGAACAAGGACGAACAGCAGCAGATTGTCGATGTAATCGAAAGCTCTTGCGCGCAGATTGATAGCCAATGGGAGGCAATCACGCGTTCTGTTGGCCGTCTGAACGAGTTTCGCGCCGCACTGATCACAGCGGCTGTCACCGGGCAGATCGCGGAGTTGCGATGACCCTTGCCGCCGCAACGTATTTCGAGCACCTCAAGGCGTACGTGAACAGCGACTACGTCATTCACGATGGGTCAAATGGCACAGTTGTTCTGACGGAAAAGTACTTCCGGCCAGAAGATCGCAAGCCTCAGCAGCGCAAAATCGAGATGCTCCTGCCCGGCCCCGGCATGGCATTCAAACTGGACCAAGACGATTTCGATACGGCCAAGAAGACAGGCAAGCCGGCGCTTTTCCATTTCCTCGATGACAACGCCAAACCCTGGTCAAAGCGCTGCGATTTCGTGATCTTCTACGTCAACGGCCGCGCGTTCTGTGCTGATTGCATCGAGTTCAAATCGAAGAGCCTAACCGCCGATAAGATTGTCCCGCAACTCAAGGCGGGAGTGTGCTGGGTCACTAGCATGAAACGCACCATTGAGCATTACACCGGTGATAAGCGAAAGATCCGCCTGCGAAAGTTCGTATTTGCTGAGAACGAGAATCCCGGTCCGTATGTTGACGGGAACCGGCAACTGAACGCTGACCCATCGATTCGTTACTACCACTTTGACGAGGTGCAGTTTCAATCCCTAGCCGACCTCGAGAACACGTCGATTCAGGAGATTTGACCCATGCCCGGCCATACCGAGCGCGATTTCGAGACAGCGATCGAAGCCGGGCTGACCGGCTCCGGCGGCTACGTGTCGCGAAGCCTGAGCGCCTGCGCTGACTCCGCCGCCTCGTCTCCCTTACGTCCGAAGGGCGAAATGTGCCGCACGGCTGAGCGCCGGGCATGCTGAATATAGAGGTTCCGCGATGACGCGAGTTGCCATCAGCCATGACCTGCTGTGCTGGGCACGCGAACGTGCCGGCCTCCATGTCGAAGACCTCATCGGCCGCTTCCCAAAGCTTGTTGCCTGGGAGAGCGGCGATTTGTCGCCGACTTTTAGCCAACTGGAGGCCTTCGCCAAGGCCACCCACGTACCCTTTGGCTTCCTGTTCCTGCCGGAACCGCCGGACCTGCCGATGCCAATCCCGGACTTCCGCACCTTGAGCAATCGACACCTGGGCGCGGTCAGTCCCGACCTTCTGGATACCATCTACGCCATGCAACGCCGCCAAGCGTGGCTACGCGAGGAGCGGCTGGAATGCGATGCGGAGCCGCTCGCGTTCGTCGGCAGTGCCCGCCTGTCGGACGATCCGGATGCGGTCGGGCGGGAGATGCGTCGCCTGCTTGGGCTCAGCGACGGCTGGGCCGCGCGGGTGCGGACCTGGCAGGAGGCCGTCAGCGCGTTGCGTGCCTCCATCGAGGAGTTGGGCGTCATCGCAGTGATCAACGGCATCGTCGGCAACGACACTCATCGCCGACTTAACGTCGAGGAGTTCCGGGGCTTCGCCCTCAGCGACGAACTGGCGCCGCTGATCTTCGTCAACGGCGCGGATGCCAAGTCGGCACAGATGTTCACGCTGGCCCATGAGCTGGCCCATGCCTGGCTCGGCGCGGAGGGCGCGGGACTTTCGGGGTTCCCCGGCATCTTCCCCGATGGCGGTCGCGTAGAGACCTTTTGCGACCGGGCCGCAGCGGAGTTTCTCGTACCGGCGGCGGAACTGCGGACGCGGTGGCCGCGCGTGAAGCGCGTTGCGTCGCCGTTTGAAATGCTTGCAAGCGAATTCAAGGTCAGCCCCATTGTCATCGGACGTCGGGCCATGGACTTGGGTCTGACGGACCGTGCGGCGTTCTTCGACTTCTATGACGCCTATGTCCAGCGGGAGAGAAAGCAGAAGAATCAGGGCGTCGGCGGCGGCAGCTTCTATAACAACCAAAACCTCCGCGTGGGCCAGTCGTTTGCCGTCCAGGTGATGCGCGCGGCCAAGGAGGGGCGGATTGGGTTCAAGGACGCTTACGACTTGACCGGGTTGCATGGCGGCACTTTCCAGGAGTACGCGCGCCGCCTCGGGGTGGACCTGCCATGACGCCGGGACCGATCTATGTCATCGACTCCGATGTCTTCATCTCGGCTAAGAACGGTTACTACGCCTTTTTCATCTGCCCGGGCTTCTGGGACAGCCTGATCTACCATTACGAGCACGGCCGGGTGCACAGCCTGGATCGCATTCAGCAGGAGTTGCTCGCCGGGCGCAAGGACGAGGACCTGGTGCAATGGGTGAAGAACGACGTGCCCGATGGGTTCTTCTTGCCCAGCCAGGACCTGGACGTCATTCGGGCCTACCAGGACATCATGCTATGGGTGCAACGCAACCCGCAGTACCTGGACAACGCGAAGGCCAAGTTTGCGACGGAGGCGGACGGCTGGTTGGTGGCCTACGGCCGTGTGACGGGTGTTCAGGTCGTGACCAACGAGCAGCCCCGGCCCGAGGCGCGCAATCGCATCCTACTGCCCGACGTGTGTAATCAGTTCGGCGTGCCTTACCACGACACCTTCACCATGCTGAAGTCTTTGGGCGTGCGTTATGACTTTGCGAGGGATAGCTGATGCCAGGACATGACGAAGCCGCATTTGAAGCCGCCATCGAGGCTGGGCTCATCGGCTGCGGCGGGTATGAGAAGAGAGGCCCGAGTGACTATTACGAAGGGCTCGCCCTGTTCCCGAACGACGTCACCGGCTTCCTGAAGGACAGCCAACCGGCCAAGTGGGCGGCGCTAGAGTCGTTGCTCGGAGTGAATACCGCCGCGACCGTGCTGGACAGCCTGGCCAAAGAACTGGAGGTCAAGGGCACGCTCCACGTCTTGCGCCACGGGTTCAAGTGCTACGGAAAGACCCTGCGGCTCGCCTATTTCCGGCCGAACACGGCCATGAACCCCGAGGCGGCGGCAAGCTACGCCACGAACCGGCTCACCATCACCCGCCAGGTCGCCTTTACCTCGGTGATGAAGCGGGCGGATGGGAAACACCGCCGCTGCGTCATCGACGTGACCCTGGCCGTCAATGGCATCCCCGTCGTCACCGGCGAGTTGAAGAACCCGCTCACCGGGCAGCGCGCTGCCGATGCGATGCAGCAGTACAAGACGGAGCGGGACGAGCGCGATCTGCTTTTCGCCTTCAAGCGGCGCGCCCTGGTTCACTTCGCCGTGGACCCGGACGAGGTCTGGATGACGACCCGCCTCCGGGGCAGGGAGACCCAATTCTTGCCCTTCAATCGGGGGAACAATCACGGGGCGGGCAACCCGCCGGTGGAGGGCAACTGGAAGACCCATTACCTGTGGGACGAGGTGCTACAGGCCGACAGCCTGTTAGAGATCCTGCAACGCTTCATGCATCTGGAGGTGAAGGAGCGCCAGGTCACGACGACCAAGGGCGTGCGCACCGTGCGCAAGGAGACCATGATCTTTCCGCGCTACCACCAGCTCGACGCGGTTCGCAAGCTCGTAGCCCACGCAAAGGAGCATGGCGCGGGCCGGAACTATCTCATCCAGCACTCGGCCGGCTCCGGCAAGTCGAACTCTATTGCCTGGCTCGCGCATCGGCTGGCCAGCCTGCACGACGCTCAGGACGAGAAGGTGTTTCACTCCGTCATCGTCATCACCGACCGGCGCGTGCTCGACCAGCAGTTGCAGGCGACCATCTACCAGTTCGAGCACAAGACCGGTGTAGTCGAGAAGATCGACGAGGATACCCAGCAGCTCGCCCGAGCGCTGTCCCAGGGTACGCCCATCGTCATCACGACCATCCAGAAGTTCCCCTTCATCTCCCGGGCACTCTCGACGCTGGAGAAGAAAGGCTCTGGCGTCCAAATCGACACGGCGGGCAAACGCTTCGCCGTCATTGTCGATGAGGCGCACTCGTCCCAGAGCGGGGAGACCGCAACCGCGCTGAAGGGCATGCTGAACAAGGAAGGGATCGAGGCGGCCATTGTCGCCCAGCTCTCCGACGAGGAGGACGACGCCCTTTCCGATGAGGCCAAGGCGGTGGTACTGCGGGATGCGCTGAAGCGCGCCCGGCAGCCGAACCTGAGCTTCTTTGCCTTCACGGCCACACCGAAGTTCAAGACCAAGGTCCTGTTCGATGAGCCCGGCCCGTCCGGCGCCTCACCCTTCCACGAATACAGCATGCGCCAGGCCATCGAGGAAGGCTTCATCATGGACGTGCTTCAACACTACACCACCTATAAGCGCTTCTTTGGCCTGATCAAACAGATCGCGGACGATCCCGATGTGCCACGCAAGAAGGCCGCGAAGGCCCTGACGCGCTACCTGGAGCTTCATCCCGTCAATATCGAGCAGGTGGTTACCGTCATCGTCGAGCATTTCCGGCTCTACGTGATGCACGAGCTCGGCGGGCGGGCGAAGGCGATGGTGGTCACGAGCTCCCGCCTGGCCGCAGTGAAATACAAGCTGGCGTTCGACCGCTACATCAAGGATCAGGGCTACACCGGTCTTCGCTCGCTGGTGGCCTTCTCGGGCACGGTGGAGGACCCGGACGACCCCGGCTCGTCCTACACCGAGGTCTCGATGAACGCCGGGCTCGCCGAGAGCGCGCTGCCGGAGGCCTTCGAGCGCGACGATTATCGGGTGCTCCTGGTGGCGGAGAAGTATCAAACCGGCTTCGATCAGCCCCTGTTGCAGACCCTGTATGTGGTGAAGCGCCTCGCCGGCGTGCAGGCGGTGCAGACCCTCTCGCGGCTCAACCGCATCGCGCCCGGCAAGTCACGCACCTTCGTGCTGGATTTCGCCAACGAGGAGGACGACATCTACCAGGCGTTCAAGCCCTATTACGAGACGACGCCGGTTGGCGAGAACGCCGATCCGCAGCGCCTCTCGGAACTGCAACACCGTCTGTTGGAGTGGGCGATCTTCACGCCTGCGGACGTGACCGCCTTCGCCAAGGTTTGGTATCGCGCCAAGCGCGACCACTCGGCGAGCGATCATAAGGTGATGAACGCCGTGCTCGACGCCGTCGTACAGCGCTTTGAGGAAAGAGAAGAGGAAGAGCGGCAGGAATTTCGCGGCCAGTTGACGGCCTATCGCAATCTCTATGCCTTCCTGTCGCAGATCATCCCTTACCAGGATAGCGACCTCGAACGGCTCTATGCCTTCGTGCGGAACCTGCTGGCAAAGCTTCCACCGCCGGGTGATGGTCAGGGCTTCGCTCTCGATGATGAGGTGGCGCTGCGGTTCTTCCGGCTGCAACAGATGACGGAGGGCTCCATCGACCTCGCGCAGGGCGAAGCCTATCCACTGAAGGGGCCGACCGATGTGGGCACTGGTGGGGTCAAGGATGAGGCGGTTGCCCTATCGAGCCTGATCGACCTCCTCAACGAGCGTTTCGGCACCGACTTCACCGAGGCGGATCAACTGTTTTTCGACCAGATACGGGCCTCGGCGGAAGACAATGAGAACATCGCGGAAGCGGCCCGGGCCAACAACTACACGAACTTCGCGGCCTATCTGGACCGTATGCTGGACGAGTTGTTCATCGCGCGCATGGAGGGTAACGAGGAGATCTTCTCCCGGGTGATGACGGATGCCGAGTTCCGCTCATCGGCGCACGAGCATCTGGCGCGCGAGATATTCCGCCGCGTGCGAGAGCAAGCGTAAGCCGCTGGATCAACGCAAATGACAATAACATGAACAACAGCGAACTGTTTTGTCATCTATCCTCCGGGATAATCGCGGAGCTGATCCGAACAGCGAAAAGGGCTGTCTGTTACGCCGGGCCAGGCATTCAGCAGGAACCGGCAAAGGCCATGGTGGAGGTCGCCAATCGCATCGGCCCAGAACTGATCACCGTCAGTCTGGACTTCGACGAGCGCGTCATGCGCATGGGATACGGCGACATCGCGGCCGTTCAGGTGCTACGCGACGCGGGGATCCTGATCAACAACGCCCCCGGCCTGCGCAGCGCGCTGATTATCGTGGACGGCGAGGGCTATACCTTCACCCCGACTCCGCTGTACCTCGAAGCGGAAAGCATCAGCGATCTAGCCCGTAACGCCCTGCGCCTTTCCCCGGAGCAGGTGGCCGAGGCGCTGGCCCGGTTGTCACAGAGGCGGGATTGCAGCAGCATCTCGATGAGTCTCGTAAGACCATCGTCGAGTATTACCTGCCGCGTGTCATGGCGACCCCTCCCGATGCCTTGCTTGGGCAGTCCGTCGCTGGAAAGGTAACGGAAGACGGCACTCGTAGGTGGTTGGATGCGGAACTTGACCGGGTATTTCCCCGCGCTGAACCCCTGATCAACGAGATGAAGCTGGAGGTTCGGTTCAAGGATGTGACCTACGAGACCCTGAACCGCGAGGATTTCCTGCAATCGGTCAAAGAGGCTTTCCCGAGCGCCGATTGGGACAAGGCGTATGCGGAATTCCGGGCGGCCGGTGAGGATGGCGCTTGTGAACAGGAAGAGTGAGCCGCTCCTTTGCGTGAGCCGGCGTAGGCGAGTGTCGAGGCGTACCCTGGAAGGTCGCCTGCCGCAGCCGTTACCAGTATGCGAGCAACGGAGCATTTGACGGGAGACTTCCAAAGGCTGAAGTGGACCCCTCTGTCAAGACAGCACCCCACCCAAAATAAGATATAAAAAGTGGGT